>JBEKOS010000493.1:0-3630 GCA_049521535.1 Terriglobales bacterium
GAGATGATCACCGCCTTCGCCGCCGAAAATGGCCTGGCCACGGTCGTCGGCACTCGCACCGCCGGTAGGCTGCTCGGGAGCGACTCGTTCGGTGCGGCCATGGTTATCGTCTGGTGATCCCGGTGGTCGAGTATCGGACCTGGAGGGACACGCGCCTGGAGGGAAAAGGCTTTGAGCCGCACGTCCCCGTTCCATTCGATCCCGAGGCTCTGCGCAACGGCGTGGACGAACAGGTGAAAGCCACGGTGGCAGCCCTGTCAGACGGCAAGGCCTACCGGATGGCGACGGGGTAGGTGCGCCAGTTGCCGTCCGGCCCGTGGACCCCCATCACATACGCGCCGGGAGCCAGACGGGAGAGGTCAAAGGCCACGGAGATGCTCACGATATGGTCCGTGAACGCCGTCGCCGCGCTGCTCGACATGAGGGAGCGGAGTTCGCTGTCCATGAGCCGCACATCGTACCTGCCCTCATCCGAACCAACCGGCAACGAGATCTCCAGCCGGGTGGCCTGGCGGCTCAACGTGGCCGCAACCTGCGCACCTTCTGGCGGGTTCTGGACCTCGCTGCGCACGGGTGCGAACGACCGGAGGTCCACTCTGACAACCGCCGCAACTGTCGTCGGCGTTCGCGTGCCGCGCAGCCCGCCAGTTCAGATCGCCAAGGCGGCAATCCCGGCCGCGGCCAGCGCCGAAACCAGCACAATCCTGTTACGCCGGACAAGCCGCTTCCGGGCGTCGGTCAGCTCGCGCCGGAAGCCAAGAAACTCCCGAAAGCACGGCGAGCAATGCGTGATGTGCTCCCAGGCGGAGTCCTGCACGGGCATCTGACGGCAGCAACCTCCTGAACCATCTGTTGACCCAGGCACCCCCGCCTGTCGAGATTGGGGAAGTTGTTCAGGACCGACTGCTGCAGCAGGTCCTGGATTTCGTTCGAGATCTGTTCCGGCGATTCGGACATCGGCTCAAGTCATTATGGCATCACCGTGCCGAGGTTGGCGACGGATTGTCGCCAAGGGATTCGCGCTTGAAGTCGGGCCTGGTCTTCACCGGCCGGGCATAGCTGAACGGGACGCTTACCTCTGGTAAATCGCACCATTCGTCGCCCCTGGCAATCGCTCGCTCAACGGTCGCGGCGGAGCGGCACGGCAATAGCTCAGACATGGCCGCAGGTGACGCGCAAGGAGTGCGGTTTCAGGATAGCCATTGGGCGGTTGTGCGCCAATGGCATCAGGGCATGTTCTTCAACGTCGTTTTCAGGTTACATGGTGACGGGGCATGGTGCTCGTTTGGCGTCTCGGACAAGGATAGGAGCGATGCGAGAGCTTTTTGGGGGAACGATCGCTGACGAACCCACAACTCATGGAGTTGCGCTGTGGAAAACCGGCTGCCAGAGGCTGTCTGGGACATTGGCCGGGAATGTGCGCGGTTCGTAAACGAGGTGCACATGTCATCCAAATGCTCGCGGGAGGGATCACTATCCCCGGCGTTTCCTTGTTACCGGTACTCACTGTACTGGTTCAGCTGCAGTTCGGTAAGAACCAAAAGAATTACGACAATCAGCTCTTATTCTTACTGTCAGCCGTATAATCGGACTTGGCAGCGCACTGGCGGGGTGTATTCCCTAGCGACGCGGAATACGGCGTGCAGGAACAGTATTGGGCCGAGTCGTTTCGGGGGCTACCGACGCGCCGTCAAGAATGGGAGCGTGTATGGATAGGAGCGAAGCATCTGCATTGAGGTTCATTGCCTCTTTCTGCCGAGGGAAGGTTGCCACGCGCTCAGTGCCATTCTTCGCGTGGGGAATGCTTTTGCTTACACCACCGGCCTGGGCTAGCAGCACTTTCTATCTACCCTTCGTTGAACATGATTCGAACCACGAGACAGAAGTTGCCATAGCGAATACTACTGCCACCGCTGCTCAAGTGACGATAATGGCTTACGATGCAACAGGAAGTCAAGTCGGGCAGACACAGAGGGATCTGGCCGGACGCGGCCAGGTAGCCGGGCCGCTTTCCGATTTCTTTGCCGTGCCCGCCACCTTCACAGGTTGGCTCAGAATAGACGGAACAGCGGAACTTTCTGTTCTCGGTGCCCTGTTTCAAACCGACACTGGGCAATCGACCGCCGTCGCGGTCTCCCGGGTTCCCGATGTCATTCAGTTCTTACCCCACGTGCTGATCGGCAATGGTTGGACGACCTCGGTCGCTGTCGCAAACACCTCTCCACAGGCCGGCTACGCAACACTGGTCCTGTACGACCCAGGCGGCAACCTACTTGGAACCTTCAAGGTTCTGTTGCCGGCACTGGGTCAGGCAGTTCTAGACTTAGGGCCGACTTTCAAAGTCGCCATTCTGGCCGGCGGTCACTTGGAAGTTGTTACGGCTCAGCCCGCAGTTTCCAGTGGGACCTTCACAAGCGTTGATGCCGCGGCGTTCGTCGGAGCGCAACGCCTAGGTGCGGCAGGTGGTGATGGAAAGTGGACACAGTGGTTGCCTTATACTAGAAACGACAGAAGCCATTGGACCGATGTAGCCTATTCGAATCTTACCGGTGTGCCATCCCTCGTCACCGTTGATCTCATCGCCAGTGACGGTTCGTTAGTAGCCAGCAAGGCCGAAGTGATTGCCGCCGAAAGTCAGTCCGTTCTGGCCCTCAGTGACCTGGCGACAGGTTGGCGGGGTGCCGGCTACGTCCGGCTTTCGGCTGATGCCGCCATCGCGGCCCTCACGCTTAGCGGCGCCGGCAGGCAGGCCGCCGGTCCTCGAACCGGTGCCATCGATCGCCCTATGATCGAGCGACGGCCTCCGGCTCAGCCGGAGCAATTCGTCAGTACGCTGACCGCCACTAACGGCCAAAGCCAAAACGCATCAGAACTATACTTGCCTCACGTTGCCGAAGGCGGCGGCCACTCATCGAGGATAACTCTCATCAATGTCACACCAGCGAGCGCGACCATTACGCTCCAGGCATACGACCAGTCAGGCCACTCTTTGACAACCGGGTCACTCACGCTCGCTCCAAATCAGCAGATGAATAGCGCGCTGGCTTCCCTGCTGAGTCTCAATAACCAATCCGGTGGTAGTTTGCAGATTACCTCCAGCGTGCCAATCGTCGCGATGGACCAGTTCACCGACGCGCGAGGCATGTTCTGTGTCGAAGCCCAGCCTCCGACAGACATCTCCGAGCGCACTATCCCGGCGATAGTGGTGGCAAACCAGACAGTTGGACCCGCCGGCGCTGAAATCAGTACGGAGTTCCCAGGAGGGCAAAACAACTACCTGAGCCGTCTGCATCTTTCCATTCCTCCCGGTGCACTGACGAGCGCGACAGAGATTCAAGTATTGGTGACGGCGCCGGTTTTAGCACAATCGAACAATAACATTTCATTACAGCAGTATCCGATCCGGCTTCTTCCAACCGGGCTTCAATTCCAAATTCCTGCCCTGTTGACGATTCCGCTTTCACCGGACGTAGTGAGCACTGTACAACAACGTCACGCTCTCGTCGCCTCGACTTACGACGAACTTACTAACACCTTCCAGGGTGTGCCGATTGTTAGTTATGACGACGCGAATAACACTGTCACTATTGAGATCCAGCACTTTTCGACCAAGCAGGTCGAAGCGACACT
>JBEKOS010000494.1:0-3628 GCA_049521535.1 Terriglobales bacterium
TTGACTTGACTCGCATACCGCCGACGGTCTAGTATGAGGACAACTTAATAAGAGCGCGCGTCGTTGCCATCCTCACCCCACATCACATACGACGCGCGCTCATTGTTTTTGGCGGAGCTTTTTTCTCCCGAACCGCGGGTTCGCTTCCTGATTCTCCATTTGGAGTATGCTATTACGTACACCTTGACCTTGCTGACTACTGCGTACGGAAGTCTGTTCTATGAAGCCCATTGAAAGAGTGACCGTTCTGGGCGCCGGGACCATGGGCGCCCGCGTAGCTGCGCATTTGGCCAATGCCGGCGTAGCTTCCTTTCTGCTTGACATGGCACCCCCGGAGGCCAATGGCGCCGCGCGGAACCGCGTTGCGCAAACCGGCCTCGAGGCTGCGATCAAGTCCAAGCCGGCGGCTTTCTTCGAGCCTGCGCTGGCCAGGCTAATCACCGTCGGCAATTTCGACGACCATCTGGATCGTGTGGCCGAGTCTGACTGGATCATCGAAGCTGTCATCGAAGACCTCGAAATCAAGCGCACGCTGCTGAGAAAAGTTGAGGCGCTCCGCCGCCCCGGCACTATTATCACGACCAACACCAGCGGACTGCCGGTGGCGCGTATTGCCGACGGATTCAGTCCTGAGTTCCGCCGCTTCTGGCTGGGCACACATTTCTTTAATCCGCCGCGATATATGCGACTGCTGGAGATTATCCCCACGCCGGAAACGGACCCGGCGGCCATCGGCGCCATCTCGCAGTTCTGCGACTTGCGCCTGGGAAAAGGGATTGTGTTGGCAAAAGATACGCCCAATTTTATCGCCAACCGAATCGGTACTTTCTCCGTGCTCAATGTCATGCGCCTGATGCAGGAGATGGATCTGACTATTGAGGACGTTGATGCTCTTACGGGAACGGCGGTAGGATGGCCGAAATCCGCGACATTCCGCACCATCGACATGGTGGGACTTGATATTCTCGGCCACGTTGTCCGCAACATGCCTACCGGCGCGGACGAGGAATCCGCGCATTTGGCTCTGCCTGATTTCTACGCCCGAATGCTCAAGCAGAATTGGCTGGGAGACAAAACCAAGGGTGGTTTTTACAAGAAGGTGAAGGCCAAGGACGGAAAGGATGAGCGACTCGCCATCGACTGGAAGACCCTGGAGTACCATCCTCGCCACAAAGCGCATTTTCCCGCATTAGACATGGCGAAACAGGTGGACGATACACCGCGGCGGTTGCGCATGATCCTGGGACTGGACGATGGTTCGCCAGCAGTTCCAAAAGACAAGGCTGCCCAGTTTCTCTGGACGGCGTTGAGCGGCCTGTGGAATTATGCAGCGAACCGTGTGGGAGAAATCTCGGACTCCATTGTCGAAATCGATCGCGCCATGCGACTGGGATTCAACTGGGAACTGGGTCCCTTCGAGTTGTGGGATGCCGCCGGCATCGAACCTACGGTTACGCGTATGAAGCAGCAGGGCCAAGCCGTGGCGGCCAATGCGGAGAAACTACTGGCTTCCGGAACAAAATCCTGGTATCAGGACGCACCCAGCGCTACCTCGGGACGCGTTTACTTTGATCTGCGTCGCGAACGATATGAACGGGTTGAAGTTCCAGCAGGGGTCTGGTCGCTGCAGGTCGCCAAGAAGGCAAAGGGTGTTGTCAAGCAGAACGCGAGTGCCTCACTCGTCGACCTGGGCGATGGTGTCGCCGCCTTCGAGTTCCACTCCAAGATGAATGTCATAGGCCCGGACATCGTACAACTTATCAGCGCGGCCTTGCGGCCGGGCGGCGCGGGCGACCCGTTCGACGCGTTTGTGATCGCCAACGACGCCCAGCACTTCTGTGCCGGAGCCAATATCATGCTGTTGCTCATGGCCGTCCAGGACGAGGAATGGGATGATATTGACCTTATGATCCGCGGCTTTCAGCAGATGACTCAGGCGATCAAGTTTTCTCCCAAGCCCGTGGTGGTGGCGCCTTTCGGCATGACGCTGGGCGGCGGTTGCGAGGTTGCTCTTCACGGCGCAGCACGCCAGCCGCACGCCGAACTGTACATGGGTCTGGTCGAAGGGGGGGTGGGCCTGTTGCCGGCAGGTGGAGGATTGAAAGAGATGCTGCTGCGTGCCGTTGCCACCGCTGAGGCCGTGCGTCCGGGCGGGCGCGGTGAATCCGTTGAAATGGTGGAGGCCATGAAACGTGCCTTCGAGACCGTGGGCATGGCGAAGGTATCCACCTCCATCGCCGAGGCCCGGCACTTCGGCTTTATCAGTAGCGGCGACCAGGTTACGATGAATCGTGACCGAGTACTCGCTGATGCCAAGGCGCGTGCACTGGAATTGGCTCGCGAAGGCTACCAGCCACCGGTTCCCCGCAAAGATATTCCGGCGCCGGGAGACGGAATGCTGGCATTGCTGAAGCTCGGAATTCATCTCCTGCGCCAGGGAGAATTCATCAGCGACCATGACGCCAAAGTCGGAATCAAAATTGCTGAGGTACTGTGCGGTGGGAACATCACGCCTGGTACGCTGGTCAGCGAACAGTACATCCTCGACCTTGAACGTGAAGGATTCAAGTCACTCTGCGGTGAACGAAAGACGCAAGAGCGCATTCAATACACATTGAAAACGGGAAGGCCGCTGAGAAACTAACGATTTTTCGGGACTTCTGGTCCTGAATTCGTGAATCGTTGGAACCGCTCGACGCCTTGAACAGCGATGACCCGGCTGATGACTGACAACGGTAGACTGTGAGCTTCTTATGCGTGACGTAGTGATTGCAAGTTCGGTTCGAACCGCCGTCGGGAGGGCGCAGAAAGGATCTTTGCGCTCCACGCGGCCGGATGATTTGGCGGCGGTGGCCATCAAGGGTGCGCTTGAGCGCATTCCGCAGCTCGATGTGCGCGAAATCGAAGACGTGATTCTGGGTTGCGCGATGCCCGAGGGCGAGCAAGGCATGAATGTAGCCCGCATTGCATCGCTGCGCGCCGGCCT
This sequence comes from Terriglobales bacterium, assembly GCA_049521535.1. Classification (GTDB taxonomy): domain Bacteria; phylum Acidobacteriota; class Terriglobia; order Terriglobales; family Acidobacteriaceae; genus CAZUCM01. The sequence continues at coordinate 2,987 of JBEKOS010000494.1, forward strand.
GCCGGTGGAAACTGCAGCCATGACCATCAATCGCTTCTGCGCCTCTGGGCTGCAGGCGATAGCGCTCGCTGCGGACCGAATCCGGACTGGAGGTGCAGAGGTCATTCTTGCCGGCGGAACGGAATCGATGACAATGATTCCGATGGGTGGCCACAAGGTTTCACCCAATCCCTGGCTGATCGACCACTATGCCGATGGATACCTCTCCATGGGCTTGACGGCCGAGCGACTGGCAAAGCGCTTTAACATTACCCGCGAGCAGGCGGATGAGTTTTCTCTCCGCTCTCATCGTAACGCCTTGGCGGCAATTCAAGCCGGCAAGTTCGAAGACGAGATTGTGCCCGTACCCGTGACCTTCATCACACCCAACGGAAGCAAGCCGAAACGCGTCGAAATAAGCTTTAAGGTCGACGAAGGACCCCGCGCCGATACCACCATGGAGGCGCTTGCAACGCTAAAGCCCGCATTCCATCTGCACGGCGTGACCACTGCTGGGAATTCATCACAGATGTCGGATGGAGCCGCCGCGGCGGTGGTGATGTCCGCCGAACGCGCGCAGGCACTGGGGATTACGCCGCTCGCGCGATTCGTGGCCTTTGCCACTGCAGGCTACAAACCCGAAGAAATGGGGCTGGGCCCGGT
>JBEKOS010000495.1:0-3626 GCA_049521535.1 Terriglobales bacterium
TCAAGCTTCAGCGGATCGACGTAGATCTGGATCTGCCGGTACGTGCCGCCGTAAGGTTGCGGCACGGATGCGCCGTCCACACTAGAAATCTGGTTGCGCACCTGGAACTGCGCGAGGTCTTTGAGCTGCGTCTCGTTCAACCCCTGGCCTTTGAGCGTAACCAGGCATACGGGCTGGCTGGATGCGTCCATGCCCAGGACGACGGGCGGCAGCGTTCCTGGCGGTAGCCGGCGGAGGTCGGCCATGGCGAGATTGGCTACGTTGCTCAATGCGGCATTCGGGTCGGTGCCCGGCTTGAAGTAAATCTTGATGAGACTCACTCCGGTGAGCGAGCGCGATTCGCTGTGATCCACGTTAGCGGCGAGTGTAAAGAACCGTTCGAAGGTATTGGTGATGTCTGCTTCAATTTGTTGCGGCGGCATGCCGCTGTAGAAAGTGGCAACCACCACAACCGGCATATCGATCTTAGGGAATAGATCGACGGGCATGCGCACCGTGTTGACCACTCCAACCAGCCCTACCATGAGGCAGAGCATGATGATGAAGTAGGGGAATTTGAGAGCAAACTTTGGCATCAGTTGTTTCCTCCCTCTTTTTCCTCCGCCTTTATGTCGATAGTGCCGCCGGTTTCATGCACAGTATCGGACGCAGGCTCAGGAGTAAGGAGAGGGCTAACCTGCTGGCCTTCGCGACCGTTCTCCTGTCCACCGAGCACGACACGGTCGCCCGGACTGAGTCCGCCGACAATCTCGGCCAGCTTTTGTCCCTGCAGTCCCACTTGAACGCTGCGGATGTGAATGCGATTGCTGTTGTCAAGCACGTAGACGTTCTCCTGTCTGCCGCTCAACACCAGCGCTTCCATTGGAATGGTCACGACGTTGTTATGATCTTCCAGTTCGAGCAGCGTGTTGGCATACATGCCCGGAGCAATGGAGAGGTCTTTGTTGTCGACATCGATCTCGGTCTCCATGGTGCGCGTCTCGAAGTTCACATTGCGCGTAAAGCGCACGATCTTACCGGTGAAACTGCGGTTGATCGCATCCACGCGCACTTCGAGCTCATCACCAGCATGCACATATTGCACGTCGTCCTCGGGAACGGGAACCCGGAGACGCAGAAGACTGCTTTGCGACAAGCGCACGATCGGCAGTGCCTGGTCATTGGAGTTTGTGCCGCCTTGAATCAGTGCGCCTGTATCGGCATAGCGCCAGATCACGACGCCCGCGATGGGCGCAGTGACATTGGTGTAGTTTTCGAGCGCCTCAACGCTCTGCTCGTCCGCGGTTGCCGCTCCCATGTGCTGTTTGGCGGCGGCCATGGCAGCCTTGGCGGAATCCACTTGCGCCTGGGCTGAGAGATCCTGCGCCTGCGCATTGTCCAGCTCCTGTTGCGCGATGAGCCCAGGGCGGGTGGCAGCGGCCTGTTTCAATCGTTCCGACTGCGCGTGCAGGGCTGCGTAAGTCGCTTGGGCGCGATCGATTTCATGTTGTGCCCGCGTAATCTCCTCTTTGCTTTGCTCCATTGCGAAGGTGGCGGACCGCAGCTGAGCCTTCAACTCGGGCACCTGCAACACTGCCAGTGTCTGCCCCTGATGAACAACATCACCGATATCGACGTTGATGCGCGCCATATAGCCGCTCACCTTGGGGTGAACGTCGACAACCTGATACGGTTGGAACTGACCGGCCAATGTGAGCACGCGCGAAATGTTGCCACGCTGCGCGGCAGCAACACGCGCTGAGGGAACGTTGGCCGCATCAGCATCCGAGTTTCCCTTGCTGGCGTGGCAGCCGGAGAGGCCAAGTGCCGCGCAAAGCACTGCAAGAACGGCTGAAACCATAGAAAGAAATTTGTGCATGAAAGTCAGACTCCTGGTAATGGGAGTTCCCTGTCTACGAATCGCTTCTCTGACAACTAAGGGATAGAAACAGCGAGCTTCAAACGATCCTGGCGGTATCCCGTTCGATGCTTAGCTGGGTACCTGCGTCCTCGTTCGCGATGAAAGCACGTACTGAAACCCCGAATCTTGTGGATTCCACAGGTCAGGACGGCAAAAGCTGACTATTTGGAGAAGTCGCTTGCCGAGGACTAGAGAGCCGGCGGAGGGCGGAAGAAAAGCCCAGGAAAGAAGCAAGGAGCGGCGGAAACCGGGATGTGGTTGAAATCAACTTCGGCGCCGGGGAGAAAATGGGCGTTCGTCCAAGCGATTACCGCGACAGAGGCCACGAAAATCAGAGCGAGCCGGAATGTTACCGGGGGAAGCTTAGAAACGCCATGAGATACCAAGACAGGCAAATCCGCCGGGAGCGCCTTTTGGCTCCGGATATCGCTACCGGGCGTGTTTGCCGGAACGTACCAGGCGGTCTTTGCTTCCAGCGCAAAGAGCACCGCGAGCAGACAGAGACACAGAGCCAAGGTGTTGCGCCTTACTTGTGGGGAAGCAAGAAATCGCATCATCATTCGCAGTTTATCACCGGGTTCCTCGCCGACCCGTCCCCGACCCGGGTATTTGGCAGTTGAATGCATCAAACAGCGCTCACGGTTGCTGGAGTAGTTCCTTGTGTACCAGCTCGCACAGCTTCATAGTCAGCGGATTGCTCATTCCGTAGTAGACAAACAGGCCATCCTTCTGGCGCTTGATGACCCCCGCTGTCGCCATCAGCGAAAGATGCCTTGAGATATTCGATTGCGTCGCACCGGTCGCAGCTACAATCTCGCCAACCGTCAGCGGTTTTTGACAGATCGCCTGCAGAATCTTAAGGCGCATGGCCTCGCCAAGCAGGCGGAATTGTCCAGCCACCTTCTCCAGGTCGGCGTCGTTCAGATCCCGTATTGTTCTGGAGGTTGACATGTATCACTGATTGATCATATAATCACATATAGTCATGATCGAAATCAAGTCCTCTTCCATTTCTCCCGCCGCGCTCGCCGCCATTCTCGGCGACGGCAATGCGCATGAGTTGCTGGATGTTCGCACGCCTTCAGAATATGCCAGTGCCCACGTGCCCGGCGCAAGACTGATTCCACTCAACGAACTGAGAGTCGAAGCCATTCTCGCGCAACGCAAGCCGGGCACGCCGATTTACGTCCTTTGCCAGGCTGGCATGCGGGCGAGCAAAGCAATCGAGCAGTTCGAGCGGGCCGGCTATAACGACTGCGTTCTGGTCGAGGGCGGCACGCAAGCCTGGATCGACGCCGGACTCCCGGTTCATCACGGCGCCCGCAGCGTGCTCCCGCTCATGCGGCAGGTTCAGATTGCCGCCGGCGCGTTTTCGGCGGCCGGCGCGATTCTGTCGCTCGCCGTGAACCGGTGGTTCGCAGTCCTGCCGCTCTTCTTTGGTTGCGGGTTCATTTTTGCCGGCATCACTGGAACCTGCGGGTTGGCCTTGTTGCTCGCCGGAATGCCCTGGAACCATGGACAGGACAGCTCCTGTCATTGCTGCTACCCGGAGTAGATCATGAAAAGTGTACGTAGGATCGTCATTGTTGGCGGAGTAGCAGGCGGCGCTTCTGCCGCTGCCCGGGCCAGGCGCGTCGATGAATTGACCGAGATCCATGTCTTCGAGCGTGGTCCTTACAGCTCATTCGCCAATTGCGGCCTGCCCTACCACATCGCCGGCGAAATC
>JBEKOS010000496.1:0-3625 GCA_049521535.1 Terriglobales bacterium
CACGGCGCATGAAGACCGTCGAGAAATGGGGGGTAGGAAATTCCATGCGCACAACGGCGTCGGAAGCGCCCTCCTGGCAAGTCGCGATCCGGCGCCAGGGAAGGCGGGCGAGGAGTCCACTGGGTCTACTCTCGCGCGAAAGGAATTGATTGATAACCTTCACCTCTCGCGGCGGCTGGTTGTGAGTGTCAACGCAATAGGATTGGACTTTTCCGAAGGCGGCCGCGTCCAGGACGTATCCCCCCAGTTTCTTGTCCTTGGCAGCGAGTGGCGAAACGAGCAAAAATAGGATGATCCACAGCCACTGTTTCATTCGCGTGGTCTCCCTCCTTGGCGGGCAGCATCGATAGGGCGTCATTTGCCCCGCCATCTATTCGTGAGGGTACCTCAGTGAAAACCTGCGAACAAGCAAATATTACAGAAATGTGACAGTGTGATTGCGATTGGATGAATACTTTCACGTCCGGGTCTGCAAGCGCAAGAAGTCGAGCGCTTGAATTTTCGCCGTTGGGATTCGTTTTTCCTCTTGCTTCTTCGCCTTTTATTCGCCTAAAATCCAGGAGAGTTGTCAGTTTTCAGCTGTCAAGGATCCAAGCTGAGGGCTGACAACTGATAGCTGAGAACTTGCGTCTTCGGAGATTTCACCATGGCACTGACCCGCCGGCAAAAACAGGTTTTCGATTTTCTGGTCAACTTCATCAATGGCCACAGCTATTCGCCGAGCTTTGAAGAGATCGGCGCGGGCTTGGGCCTGTCGTCGCTCGCGACCGTTCACAAGCACATGCAGACGCTGGAGAAAAAGGGCTTCATCCGGCGCGGCTACAACCAAAGCCGTTCGGTGGAAGTGGTGGCCATTCCCGCTTCCGTGCCGTTCTCCAAGACCGCGGTCCGGCCGTTTGGCAGGCGCAAGACGGCAGCCGACGACGGTGATCATCGCCCGACGCTCGCGCCAGTGGCCGCGCTCACGCCCTCGCCGGTGCTGGGCAACATGGAATTCCCGCTGCTCGGGCGCATCGCGGCGGGCCAGCCCGTGGAAGCCATCCCCAACGCTGAGACTTTTTCCTTCGGCGACTTTACCGGTGGTCGGGGAAACCTCTTCGTCCTGCGCGTCAAGGGCGACTCCATGGTGGACGACCATATCTGTAATGGCGACTATATCCTGGTGGAGGGTGCTCAAACCGCCGACAACGGAGACATCGTGGTGGCGCTGATCGAAGGCACCGACGCCACACTAAAGCGCTTCTTCCGCGAAGCCAACGGCAAAGTCCGGCTGCAACCCGCCAACGCCCAAATGGATCCGATCCTGGTCCCTGCTCGCGACGTGAAGATCCAGGGGCGCGTAGTGGGCGTGCTGCGGAAGTATTAGGTTCAGGCAGCCCCCGACTGAGAGTTTGACGAAGGATCGCCCAAGGAAACTCACTCCGTAATTATGGCCATGGGCACTGAGGATGATCAAACCTTTACAGATGGGCGACCGCATTTACCGCTGCAATGGCGTTGCAACTAACTTCTAAGTAACAACCTCTAACCCCTTATTTTTCAGCCAGGAATTGACATACCGGCTGATTAAATCTACATTTGAAGATGTAAGTCGTTGCTTATTTTAGGGGCTCAGGTTCTACTCTTTAATATGTTCCAGTCACTCGTCATCACACTCCGGGAGGGCGTGGAAGCGGCGCTCATTGTAGGGATAGTTCTGGGTTATCTCAAGAAGACGGGTCGCCAAACCTGGAGCCGATACGTCTGGTGGGGGCTGGTCGCCGCCATCGCCGCAAGCCTCGCTGCCGCTTATTTAGTTCATCGCTTTGAGGTGGTTGAGGATGCCTACGAAGGTTGGCTGATGTTGCTAGGCGCTACGTTCGTAGCCACGATGGTTTACTGGATGTGGCGTACGGGCAAACGCCTGAAGCTGGAAATCGAATCCAAGCTCGCGGAGCTTTCCGCCTCGCCCAGCCGCGGTGCTGCTTCCGGCTTGTTCCTCTTTGTTTTCCTCATGGTCTTCCGGGAGGGCGCGGAGACGGTTCTGTTCCTCGCCGCGGTCTCCCTGCGCACCACCGAATTGTTGAACTTCATGGGAGGAGTTTTGGGCCTGGCGCTGGCTGTGGCGTTGGGCGTGGCTTTCTTCAAAGGCAGCGTGAAAGTTGACCTGCGGAAGTTTTTCACGGTCACGACGATGGTCCTGTTTGTAGTTGCGGCGCAACTGCTGGTTTCCGGCGTACACGAACTTTCAGAAGCCCAGGTGTTGCCATCCGGCCCCCGCGAAATGGCGCTGATCGGCCCCATCGTCAACAACGACGCCTTTTTCTTTGTCGTTATCGTAGCACTCGCACTTTTCCTGGTCGTCGTACAGCGCATCCAGGCAGGCAACGCCACTGCCGCCGACGCGGCTCGCTTATCGCCGCCCGAACGCCGCAAGCTTCTGGCCGATCAGCAACGCGACCGCTTCTGGAAGCTCGCCGCGACGGCTGCGAGTCTGCTGGTGATCGTGCTAATTTCCGCGCAATTCATCTATTCTCGGACCGCTCAAGCCATGACTCTGCCAGAGCGCGTAAGTATTGAAAACGGTGAGGCGCAGATTCCCACCGGCCTCCTTGCCGACCATGACTTGCACCGTTACGCGATCGACGTGGGGGGCACGGAAGTTCGGGTGATCGCCGTCCTGGATTCCTCCGGCACCGTGCGCGCTGGCCTGGACGCCTGCGTGATTTGCGGGCACCAAGGCTATTACCAGGATGGCAAAAACGTGATCTGCCGCAACTGCGGCGCCGTGATTTACGTTCCCACCATTGGCCTGGCGGGGGGATGTAATCCGATTCACATTGACTATGTGATTGAGGGCGACAAGCTGCACATTGCCGCGACGGCACTGGCCGACGCCGCCAAGCATTTTCACTGAGCTTCGCATGATCTTTCGAATCGTTTGGGAATCTCTCGCCCGCCGGCGGCGCCGCAAGTTGCTGAGCGTTTTTGCGGTCTCGCTCGGCATCGCGGTCACGGCAGCCGTCGCCACTCTGGCGCTCGACGTGGGTGACAAAGTCAGCCGTGAACTGCGCTCCTTCGGGGCGAACCTGTCGGTCACGCCGGCTGCGGACGGCCTTCCTGTGGCCGTCGGGGGCGTCGATTACCGGCCTGCCGGCGCCGGAGCATTCCTGCCGGAATCAACGCTGGTGAGTCTGAAAAAGATTTTCTGGCGGAACAACATTGTTGCCTTTGCGCCGTTTCTCTATGTGCCGGCGACGCTCGAGGGCCAGCCAGTAGTGGTGATGGGGAGTTGGTTTGAGCATCCCATGCCTGTGGACAAATCCGAGGTTTTCGTCACGGGGCTGGAGAAGCTGCACCCGGCGTGGAAGGTCACGGGCCAGTGGCCTGCGGACGATGATCCCAAAGGAGCACTGGCGGGCCGCCGCCTTGCCGAGCGTCTGAATCTACGCCCGGGCCAGGCGTTGACGCTGACTGCGGCTGAAAAGGGCAACACGCAACCCCGACCTGCAAATCCTTCAGAGGCGGAATTCATTGTGCGGGGAATCCTGGAAACCGGTGGGTCCGAGGACAGTCAGGTGCTCGCGCCGCTTGCTTCCGTGCAGCGCTGGGCAGGCCTTGCGGGCAAAGTTCGGCGCATCGAGAT
>JBEKOS010000497.1:0-3610 GCA_049521535.1 Terriglobales bacterium
GCATGAGGGGAACGATCGAAGTTGGGATGCGCTCCCGCGTGGCACTTCAGACAGGTGTCGGTCACCTCTTTTTGCGTGGCCTTGGCAGGGTTGAAGATCTTTGTGACATCGCCGCCGCCTTCAACGTGAGCGCCGCCCGGACCGTGGCAGCCTTCGCAGTTCACGCCCGCCGCGCCGTGTTGCGCCGCCAGCTTGGTGTGCGGATTGCCCTCGAATTTCTTGGCCACTTCCTCGTGGCAGGTGGCGCAAACGTCGCCACCGACATAGGCGCTCGGAGTTGCGTCTTTGGCCTGCGAGACGGCCGCCTTGGCAGCTGTATCGGCTTTGGGCGCCTGAGCTCCAAGCGTCGTGGCGCAAATTATGCTTGCGCCCAGCATCAACATCGAACAAGCTCGCAGTCCCGGCCATTTTCCCGGAGCCGCACCAATATGCAATTGCGTTACAGGCCCTGCTCTATGCATGAAAAATACCGCCTTGTGTGATCTCATCGCCACCTCCGAAATCAAGTGTTCAAGCTTCCGTTTCGCGACCATTGCAAATCCCTTTGAAAAGCGCCCTATCAAGAGCCGGAAACTGAGTTGCTGTTCCGGAAGTTGCTCTTTGTGCGGAGCATCACTTCATGGGCTGCATCCTACCCTTTCCTTTCAGCCACAAACGGTGACGTTCATCACATTCGATAAGGTGGGTTACTCGGGCGTCATATTTCCCGGCCCGACGTGACCTGGATTCCCCGCTGCATCGCCGCCTGCAAGCTCGCAGGATGTGGCTCGGCAACCATCGTTGCCAACGATTTACCCGCAGATCGGGCAGTCGAGGAGGAAAGAGTGCAGCTTCCTGCCAGAAGAGCAGAGCCTAGGCTTTTCGGCTGTTCCATTCTGAACATTCGTTTTCGGGAATCTATAGCGCGAAAACTCGCAAGAAGGGCGAATCGCAAGATGCGGGCGCGATAATCCAAACCCAGCGGGTCTTATAGACGTGAGGCCCATCACATTCACTGGTTTACTTTTCCGGCAGACTTGATTTGAGCAAGAGCCTCCTTTACCGAGGGCACGGGGCATTGGTCACCTTAACCGCATTCCCTGCAATTGCTTATCGGAGCAGGAACGGAGAGGCGGGGTTAGTTCACCAGCGTCGGAAGGGCAAGTATATGGCAGACGCACAGATCACAGTCGAACCGCACGCGCGCCAAAGACACCTGAACCGGCAGGGCCCTGTCGGTTGTGCAGCCTGCGCCAATCGCCGCCCCGGCTGGTTTTGTTCCCTTGGCAGTGCCGTTCTGGCAGACCTCGAGTTGGCAACCAGCACCATCTCGCTTCCCGCACAAGCCTCCTTGTTCACGCAAGGCGACGATGCCCGCTGCCTTTATCTGATTTGCGGAGGGTATTTGAAGCTCACCGCGGGCCGCTTTGAGGATCGTCAAATGATCGTGCGCGTGGCCGGACCCGGCTCCATGCTCGGCCTCTACGCGGTGCTTTCGCACGGTGTCTACGAGGTCTCGGCGGAGTCGCTGACCAACGCCCAACTGCGCCCGGTCGAGCGGGAGCGCTTCCTGAGCTTCCTGCGCAGCCACAAAGAAGCGCAGATGCGCGCAGTCCAGTGCATCTGTCAGGAATACCGCTTCGCTCTACAGGACGCCTGCCGCATCGCGCTGGCTGAAACCGTGGCCGCGCGGCTCGGAAAACTGCTGCTCGAACTGGCCCATCAGATTGGCGAACACCTCACCGATGGTGGCTACCGGTTTCCATTGTTGCTTACCCACGAAGAAATGGCGTCGATGACCTGCACCACACGCGAGACCGTTACCCGCACGCTGGGCCAGTTCCGCAAGGACGGCTGGGTCTCGATTGAGGACTCGCTGGTGACCCTCCTGCAACCGGAGCGCCTGCAAACGCTGGTCTAGTGTCGTGACGGTCGCCGGTGAACATGCGCCTCTCAGCGCATCACTCTATCGAAAAGAACTGGGTCAAGAACCGTCACGCGGGTTAAGGCTCATGCGATGAGGCTAAAACTTGGCAGACCCAGCGCTCCCCGATCGAACGTTAACGTCGTGGGGCAGCCCGCCCATGCATTGAGGGCCCCTATCAACGCATCCTCGAATTCCCCTGTTCCGCGCTTCAGAGCGAAAACGGCCTCGAAAACCTGTTGCCCGTTCTGAACTTCGAGTGAGTCTGCCGCAAGAAGCCGCTCAAGATGTGCCGCAATTTCAGCGCGGGTCTGCTTGAGCAGACTGCGTAACACCCATGCAATCTCGAGGACGGTGACGACGGTGATGAATCCTGGGTTCTGTCTGCTCAACTCCCGGTCGAAAATGCGGCTCGCCAGAGGTGTTTGGATGAGGTCATCCTGAAGCAGATAGCGCAGAACAACATTCGTATCAAGACCGGTCATGAGCGGAATCTCTTCGTTGCGCCGGCCTCAATGGCCGTATTCATCTCTTCGATCGAAACCGAATGGTCGAGTTTTGGAATACTTCCCTTGAGCTCCGACATTGGAATTCTGGGCAGAATCACTACGGCTCCATCGGGCTGGAAAAAGAATCGAAATCGATCGCCCGGTCTGAGGCCTAGATATTCCCGTACCGCCTTGGGGATGACGACTTGGTTCTTGCTGCTGAGAGTGGCTTCCATAGACTGCCCCCGCGCTTTACATCTTACCAGAAGTAAAGTTCATTGACCGAGTCCTATTCGACCTTAATGGGACCCAATCAAAGGTTCCCAAGAGCTGGCGAATGCTTTTACTGCTCGCGACTAGCCCGCTCCCCGAGTCCAAGAGCTATGATTTGAGCAGCGCCTCCAATTTCAAGTCGGAGATCCTCGTGCAAATGAATAGGCTTTTTGCTCTTTTTTCTGTAGTTCTTTTCTCTTTCTGCGCAGCGCATAGCCAAAGCCCGGCTGTAAATTCCACCGCCGTCCCTGCCGGCGCCACCTCTGCCGAGAGCCCCGAAATTCGCCAGTTTCAGAAGATTGAGGATTCCTGGGCCGATGCCATCAACGGTCGCGATCAATACGCCTTGGAATTGGTGCTATCCCCCTTGTTTGTAGATGTTTCCGCGGCAGGCGACATCACCACCCGGAACCAGCAGGTGGCTTCGGTAATTACCGGCGAAGACAAGACGATCCATCTCGATCAGCGGGTAATTACCGTGCGCATGCTGGGCGACATCGCCGTGGCCAACGGCACCTATACGCTGCATCACAAGCAGAATTCGGCTGAAGTCAACGAGAAGGGCGTGTTCACCCACGTGTTTGAACGGGTGCACGGAGGCTGGCTGTGCATCAACTCCCAGCGCACGGTGCTGCGTGAGGATTCCAACGCCAAGCCCAAAAAGCAGTCCAACAACGCCGAGCTTCCTTTCCATATTCCGTTGTTCTCAAAAAGCGACAAGAACAATCAGTAGCGCGGCGGCGAGTGCTCCTCTGCGCATTTTGGGGATCGCGCCGCTTGCTGAGGATTTCCGGAATAGCTGGACGGATATTCCAGAGAATGGCCTTTCCTTGGGATAGGACGCTCGTCGCAACACAAGATTTCACGGTTCAAGATCGCCCGAAAGCCAGAGAAATCGTTGTGTCCCAGCCGGGTACACGTGCTCGAATCTGGGGACTGGTTTTCT
>JBEKOS010000498.1:0-3569 GCA_049521535.1 Terriglobales bacterium
AAAGGTACGGCTCTCGCCGGAGTCAATCTTGATCGCATGCTGCCATGGTGCAAAACCCTTCTTGGAAATCTTCAGGTTATGCGCGCCCGCCTTGAGCTTGAGATCGCTGGGAGTATTGCCAGCATATTCGCCGTCCACTTCAATCTCAGCGCCTGACGGCTCAGAAGTTATGTGTGCCAATCCCGTCGCACTGCTGGCGGTGCCGGTGGCCGGAGGTGCGGGTGATGGCTCGGCGGCTGGGTGCGGTGAAGATATCGCTGGGGTTGGTGGCGCCGCGGATGGGGCGCTCGCCTGGGCGAGAACTTTGTCCATATCTGACCAAAACTGGGCGGCGACCTTCTGTTTGGCCTCCTCGTTGCCCCACACAATCGTCGATTGCACCTGGACCTCCAGCGTTACTGTGGTGCCGCCGCTGGGAGCGTTTCGGCAGGTGGCCTTCCAGTTCATCACGCGGTAATAGGTTGTTACCGCTTCGTTCGTTTGAAATTGCACTGTGCAAGAGCGCTCCACTGAGCGCTTGAGCATCGCTCCCGCCGCCTGCAACTCGGCGGCATAGACGCGGTCAACCGGCGCACTATAAGTCCTTTGAGTGTCAAATGACTCGGCGGCAAGCTGGGGCTGGGACGTCACAAACATGGCGGATGCCCCCAGCAGCGCGGCAATTGCGAGTCGGACGTTTGGCATGTGCTGGCTCCTTGGCTCACAGACAGTTTATTTTATTGCTGAGCCCTGCGGAATTTAGATTATTGTTAAGGTCGGGGCGTGGTGGCGGTAAGACGGCCAGCATTTCGACCGCTCCGTTTTTTCCAGGCAGGTCATTTTAATTATGGCTCTTTATGTCCTGATTGCATTAGTCGGCCCCGTATTCTTTCTGGGACTTGGCATATTTCTGGCAAAGAAGGCCGGAAGGCTTATAAATCCGGTCTTTTACGCGCTAATAGTCCTGAGTCTGGTTGGAGGAACCTATGCGGCGATGGAATTGCGTGACCGGAATTTCGCCAAGGAATATGGTCCGCTGATTGCGCAAGACCTATCCGCCGTTTCCTTCGAGAGCATTGCCGGAAAAAAGCAGGAGGCTGGCGAGTTGCGCAGGAGATTACTGCTTGCCAATCCCGACGGGAGCCGCTTCAATGTGCCCATTTACACCTCCCTTGAACTGCCAGATGATGCCGCTGAGGGCAATCCCGAATCAATTGGCACTATTCTCTTCATTCAAAAACAGACGGAAGAAAGCGGCCGCTATAGCAATGGCATTCGAGCCTATCGCCTCATTTATCACGTCTGCGCGGTGGATGCTTCAACGCACCAGGTTGTGGCCCGCAAGAACATCGTGGGTGAGCCGCCTTCCGAGGTCAGAAGGAGCGTCCTGGGCTTTGTCATTCCGCCAGGCAACACCGGAGAAAATGCCGCCAATGAGCAACTGTCGGAGTGGATTCGAGCCAGCCTGAAATAGGAGTCGACCACAGCACACACCAAAGGTAATTTCGATGGTTCCGTGGAAGCCCGAACTGCATTGCAAACTCTGAACTGCTAACTCTCACGTGGCTCTTCGGTGCCTTCTGTGCTTGCGGTGGTTGTACTTCCCAGAACGCTATAATCGGAGGTTGGCAAGCTGGGTTACATCGCACCTGATGCGTCCCACGTGGGTGGAGGTTTCGCTGCCCGCGTTGCGGAGTAATTTTCGCGCCCTGCAAGAGCGTGTCTCTCCTCAAGTTACGGTTTGCGCCGTGGTGAAGGCCGATGGCTACGGTCACGGCGCCCTGAAGTGCGCGCGCGCTCTCGAAAAGGAGGGTGCGAACTGGTTTGGTGTCACCTCGCCGGAGGAGGGAATCACCCTCCGAGAGGGGCGCGTGCGCAACCGGATCCTGCTGCTCAGCGGCTTCTGGCGGGGGGAAGAAGAAGAGGTATTGTTGCGCAACCTGACGCCTGCGGTCTGGCAACCCTGGCATATCGAGGTGCTCGAAGCGGCGGCCGTGAAGCTGAATTATGAAAATCCGGTCCGCGTCCATCTTAAGTTGGATACGGGTATGGGGAGGATCGGACTCCAACCGGACGACCTGCAAGCGTTCTTATGTGCATTGGGGAGGGCGCCGCACGTGCGGCTTGAGGGTGTGCTCAGTCATTTTGCTTCCAGCGAGGTAATCGATCATCCCTTGAACCGACTGCAAATGGAGCGATTCGACCATGCTCTAGGAGCAATTCGCACTGCCGGTTTTGACCCGGCCTGTTGCCACATCGCCAACACCGGTGCCGTACTGTCGGGTCCTCGCACCTGGTACAACATGGTACGTACGGGATTGGCTTTGTACGGCTATCATCTGCCGCTGGCCTCGTCCGGCGAAGGACCGGCGCAAACGCGGCCGATCTCAGTTAAGCCAGTCTTGGCATGGAAGACCCGGGTGATCGAAATCAAGACGGTCGCTTCGGGGCAACCCATCGGGTACGGTGGCCTTTATGTGACCCAAGCTCCGGCGCGGCTGGCAATCCTGCCAGTCGGCTACGCCGATGGCTTTAGCCGCGTACTTTCCTCTCGGGGACGGGTGATTGTGAGAGGCGACTACGCACCCATTGCCGGTAACATCTCAATGGACCTCACGGAAGTGGACATTACCCACATTCCCGGCGTTCAACTGGGAGATGAGGTCACGCTGTTAGGGACCTCAGCTAATTGCAGTATTTCCGCCTGGGAGCATGCCGATCTATCTATGACCATTCCGTATGAGGTTCTATGCTCCATTGGCCGCCGCGTACCGCGAGTGTATTTGGAATAGCAGTCGGCCATTGCTGCTCGCCAGTTGCCAGCAAACGGGAACACACACTTCTCGATGCTATTTTCGGGACCTCTGAGGACGAGTTCTTGCCTTGGAAAATTCTCGTACAATAAAAGATGGTTCCCTCATGTCCACCGCAACGCAGAAAATCACTTCGGAAATGATTCGCGAGCACGGACTCAGCGACGACGAATTCAAGAAGATCCTCAAACTGCTTGGACGTGAGCCTGCGCCGACAGAACTGGGAATTTTCAGCGTGATGTGGAGCGAGCACTGCTCGTACAAGTCTTCGCGGGTGCACCTAAAGCGGCTGCCGACGCGCTCGCGCCGCGTCGTGCAGGGACCGGGAGAGAACGCCGGAATCATCGATATTGGCGATGGCTGGGCATGCGCGTTCAAGATCGAATCTCACAATCACCCTTCGTTTATTGAGCCCTTTCAGGGTGCCGCCACCGGCGTAGGTGGCATCCTCCGCGACATCTTTACCATGGGCGCGCGTCCCGTCGCGATCATGGACTCACTGCGATTTGGGCCGATTCGTGCCGACGCCTGTGGCAACGGTTCCGCCATCCATCGAAATCACTCCATCGTGGAAGGAGTTGTCAGCGGAATTGCCAGCTATGGCAATTGTTTCGGAGTGCCCAACGTCGGCGGAGAAACAAAGTTCGAGTCCTGCTACTCAGCCAATCCATTGGTCAACGCGTTTGCGTTGGGGCTGGTGCGCCGCGATGAAATCTTCTACGCGCGCGCGGCGGGCGTAGGCAATCCGGTCATTTATGTAGGCGCCAAGACCGGCCG
>JBEKOS010000499.1:0-3546 GCA_049521535.1 Terriglobales bacterium
CGAGGTCCTGAGCCGTTCGCGCGTAAACAGCCTGAACCCCGAGACTGGATCCGCAGAAGACACAAACGCGCCGCAACATCATTCCAGTGTAGGCGGGGATTCCGGGGAAGGTGAATGCATCTTCCGGGATGATCCCGAACGCCAGTCCCCGTGGTTGTCGTACGCGCACTCGATGACACTGCCAAGTGGCGCGCCGTCCGTTCCTCCGGTAAATCCGATCGTTGCGCCGCTTGCGTTGCGTGTCACGGTTAAGACAATCGCAGCGATCCGATGAATCGCGGAGTGGACTTCACCGAGCCGCGGCTTTACGTACTGGACGGCGGCAAAGCGCTGCATGCGGCGGTGAAGAAGCATGCGGGCGACGCGGCGCCGATCCAGCGCGAACGCCAGGTCGGCTCCGGGCCGATCGTGGCAGAGAAACAATTCCGCCGCATCAGGGGTTTTAGCCGCTACCCTCGATCGGCCGCCTTCTTCCTGATGGCGGGTTACACGAAACTCCGCAACGCTGTCTCTTCATCATCAAACACTTCGAAAACGGTGTAAAGCTTCGTTATCTGCAGCACGTCCTTCACATGTTTAGTCAGGCCCAGCAGCTTCACTGTGCCGCCGGCATTCGCGACACTCGTGAATCCCGCAACCAGCTCACCTATACCCAAGCTGTCGATATACGACACATTGCTCAGATTCAGCAGAATCTTCTTATTTCCTTTTGCTGTCTGGTCGCGGATCGCGTCAAGTATTACGCTCGACCCTTCGCCGAGAGCGATCCGGCCGGAAATATCGATCACCGCCACGTCGCCGGCCTGGCGGGTATTCACCTTCAAGCTCATGAAATTTCAGTCTCCTTATATTTCTTTGGTTCGCCGGCACATAGCCGGATTTCACGGATTTATAGTCCAGTTATTAATTCATGGACACCACACTAGCCTTAGCCCTTCTCAGGAGGCGGGAAATTCCTGAAGACGCCCACCACCGCTTTTTCCAGCTTCTTTTCGTTCTTCTCCGGATTAGCAGTCAGCGTATCACTGCACTCCCCGTGCCAGATTACCTTCTTCGACTGTGAATCGAAGATATCGATATGGAGTGTGTCGACAGGCGTGCGGTCGATCGTCGTGGTGGCGATTCCGGGACCTCCTCCGATCCACCAGCCCCGGTGATACCACCCTCCACCAAAACCCCCATCGTACCAGGTTTCGAGCCTTCGCTCCTCACGAGTAGAACCGACAGCCGAGATCGACGCGTCGCCGCCCGAATCGACTTTGCGCCAGCCTTTGGCGATCAGTTGATTGTCGATTGCTTTTGTGACCCGATCGTTCCAAAGGGGTTCCTGCACATTCACGCCGATCCACGAATAAGTATGATATTTGCCAAAACTGACCGAGTGATCGTAGTCGGCGATGGTTTTCGCAAACAGCCACGTGACTGCAACCACTGCCCCCAGCAGCAATAATCACTTTTTTCTCATGACAGAACTTCTCCTTAAACAATCTTTGGCAATCCTGCTTCCATGTCGTCCGTTAGACTCCCGGTTACAATCCTTCTCGCGCGCGTTTATCAACGCAAGCCATAAGTTCTTTACTTTTGCTGGATCGACCGTATGTATTCGGTCAGGTTGCGCTCCCGCACCGCGAGAATCCCCTCATCCGGCTGCTTCTCGCGGAAGTAGTCTCCCCACATCGGCATCTCGCGGGAGCCGTGAACGGCCTGAACTTCGGATCCGTCGATAATGCGCACGATGCGGAAGTCCGGGAACTTCCCATTGTTTCGTTTGCCGATCTGCGTCAGATCCGGAGGCGCCTTTTTCAGCGCCGCCGCGGCGGGTCCGGCACCTTTGCCATCGATGCCGTGGCAGGAGGCGCAATAGGTCCGGTACATCTCCGCTCCGGACAGGTCGCTCGCCTTCAGGCGATTGTTGCCCGGCCCGGTCTGTGCTTTCTCTTCTGGCATCGCGATGAAGCCTGCGACTGCGATCAAAATCGGTAGGGTCAACCTCCAGCCGCTCATGAACCATCCTCTGCGAACGAGACTGCAATCGCCACGCCAAATCAAACCGCCGCGGGGAATTAGTCGGGAATTGGCCGCAGTGCCTTCTTTATGAAAGCCTCGCTTCGCGGCCCAGGGCCGAGGTTCAATCTCCGCCGTGGGGGAAGCCACGCATCCCAATTGGGCCAACAGGCGCATGTTTTGAAGGTTGCGCCGGGGCAGCCCGCATTTTGTCAGCCATTGAAGCTGCCGCGTCCGGCGGTATCGGGGAGATCAAAGATTCCAGGGAAACGCCGAGTGGGCGCTTCCGTATGTCGTTCGCCCGCCGATCACATCGAGCGCAAATCGCAAAGTCGCTCTCTTTCTTTTGGCGTTAGCATGATAGATGTGGAGGGTGGGGGCAGATGGATTTCGAACGGTTGAGGTGGCACCTCCCGACATAAAGCACGATCGGCGCGCACACGAAGCGGCGACCAGGTTTGTTGCACTCCTGGAAGCTGATCGACGGCGTGTGGGAATGAAGCCAGCCGACATGTACCAGATTGCCGAATCGAGCGGCATCGATGAACTCAGGGCCGAACTGGATCGGCGGCTGAAAACCAGGACGTACACGCAACCCCCGAAGCAGGCGCTAAAGCAGCCGCCGCGACCAACGCCGGGAGCAGACCCGACAAAAAGAGCGCTGGCGGCAGGAAATTCAGGCCGCAGCGAAGCGGGGCAGCGCGGATTCCATCAACCAATGAAGTTGCCGCGCCTCGATCGGTACCGAGCAGTAGTCCGTAGCGCCTGCTTCCAGCGCGTCGAGCCACTCCTTCGTTTCGGGAACCCGCGTGACCACGACAAAGGGCAACGTGGGCCGGGTTTCCCGTACACGCTTCAACAGAGACATATAGCAGGCTGGTTCGCCGCCCGCAAACACTATATCCGCATCCAAAAGGTCTCGTATTAATACGTCTTGCGGTTGTTGCTCGATCCGATGGTTATCCAGAGCAAGTGCGCGGCAAAGTTGCCCGGCAGCCGGTTGTTCAAGGCCAATGAGAACTATTTTTGCCAAAACGCAGATCTCCCTTTGAATCCGCCTCGCTGCCGGGAGGCACGGGGAAAGACCGCCGGAGATCCTTTGCTCAACGGCGCCCGGCAGCAGGAGCACTGCCAGACAAGTGGAGGCATCGCGGCGACGAATTTCGTACGCTTATTCATAGTTGTTGCCGACGCGGCGGCTTACCAAAACGGTGCATCGGATATTTGAAAGACGCGTGCCCGGCGAAATCCGACATTCGCCGGTCAATTCCAAGACTACCGCCCGATTTTTTACGACTTTAACGGAATATGGCAGCCTGCCAAATCGAAGCACTTTGTTCCGGAAATCCAGGCTGGTATCGGCGGAGTCGCCGTTCACTTCAACGCCAGTACTCAATCCTGCGACCAGCTCGTTGGGTGCTCTACGGTCAGTTTAGGCTCGGAAAGCTCAAGTCACTTTCAGGTTCATATGTCAGCCGCCGTGCGGATATACGCCACGTCGCATCTCTTTTTCCGGCCGGCCGTCGATGTCCATTATGTGAA
>JBEKOS010000500.1:0-3544 GCA_049521535.1 Terriglobales bacterium
GGCCCCCGCATCTTTCAGCTTTTGTCGTAAGTTATCCACTAACTCGGCGGCAGGCGGCATTCTTACGTCGAACTTTAAATTGCCGCTGACCTCCACTCGCTCGGCAGGGGCGCCAATCGCAATGAGACGGTGCACGTCCTCACTGCTTTGGGCAAGAAGCAGGCCCACTCCACGCAGAACGGGTCGCATGAGTAATCGAAATCGGCGATATCCGGGAAACGAGCGGTCCGAGATGCGCGCATTTACCACGGCAATCCGGGTGCCGGAGCTATTAGCCAGTCGTAGCAGGTTCGGCCAGAACTCGGTCTCGGCAATCACCAGCAATTCCGGCTTTAGGGCACGCAGGTAGGGCCGGACCGCGAAGGCGAAATCTAACGGAAAATAGAAAACGTTCTCCGGGCCGAACCGCTCGCGAGCAAGTTTCTGCCCCGTGGCGGTGGTGGTGGAAACTACGACACGATGATCTGGAAGGCGGCGCTTTAGTTCTACCGTAAGGCCCGTAATCCCCATCACTTCGCCCACCGACACCGCGTGGACCCAGATGCATGTGGAGGTGGCACAGCCTCCTTCGATGCACGACGCAACGTCGCGCGGGATCAGTCTTTTCGGGATCCGGCCAAGTCTCTCGCTCAAGCCTGCACAGTACTTGCCATGCCGCAACATGGCCCATAACCACCACGGGGCAGTGAGCGCCAGCGCCACCGCGAGCAGGAGGCTGTAGAGGAAGTACATTCGCTCACATTTTATAGGGACATGGTATTTGTGCTGCTACGTCTTCCCGATTTTGTCGGAGCGCCAAACCTCGAAAATTCGCCTTACAATGCTTACGTCGTATGAAAACGATCGTTGCCGTCCTCTGTTTTCTACTTTCTTCTTGTCTTGCTGTGATCGCGCAAGACAAGAAGGAAATCCCGCTTCCCACCAGCAAGATTCTTTTATCGCCTGCTCCAGGCAAACCGCAGCGCACCAACAGCTTTCCCGCAACCATGGCCCTCAGCCCGGACGGAAACTACCTGGTATTGCTGAATGATGGCTACGGCACAGCGGAATCAGCCGGGCAGCAGTCACTCGCGGTGCTCGACCTGAAGACCGGCAGCCTGACCGATTTCCCCGACCCGCGCCTAGGTCGCAAGAGCCATCAAACATCTTTTGGCGGCCTGGCCTTCAGCGGCGACGGAAAGCATCTCTACGCCTCGTTTGCGTCCATTACCGATCCGCGCGGCGAAGGCGAAGACAGCACCGGCAATGGCATCGCGGTCTACCACTTCGAGCAAGGGCGTCCCCTGCCTGAACGCTTCATTCCGATACCGCTGCAACCGCTCGCCGCGGGCAAACATTCGGAAAATCTCTGGGAGAAGCTCCCTGACGGCAAGGCAATACCTTTTCCGGCGGGAATTGCCGTGATCAGCGGCGCCGCCGCCGAGGAAAGACTTCTGGTCGCGGATAATTTATCCGACGACGCATTGCTCCTTGATGCCACCACCGGCAAAACTCTTCATCGCTTTGACCTAAGCCTCAGCAAACATATCCCGGCGACATATCCCTACACTGTTGTTGCCGATCACGCCGGAAAACGGGCATGGGTGACGCTCTGGAATGCCTCCCGCGTGGCCGAACTCGATCTGGCTTCCGGCAAGGTGGTGCGGATGATTGCCTTGCTGGCGCCAAAGCCGAATACGCAAGCCGGTTCGCATCCTACGGCAATCCTGCTCAGCTCTGACGAGGCCACCCTCTATGTTGCCCTCGCCAATGCCGACCGCGTCGCGGCGGTGCATACCGGAACCGGAAGGATCGTGCGGTACATCTCAACCCGGCTGCCGGGGCAAAAATTCGCCGGATCCTATCCCAACGCACTTGCTCTTGGCGACGATGGCAACACCCTCTATGTGGCAAATGCCTCCGGGGACAACGTGGCGGTCATCGATCTGAAGCATGGAGGCAAAGTACGAGGCTTTATCCCTACTGAGTTTTATCCCACGGCTTTAGCTCTGAACAAAGGTGAACTGTTTGTCGCCAGCGCCAAGGGTCAGGGAACCGGACCTAACTCGACCGCGTTGAAACCCGGCGAGGATCCGCGCACCTCGCATGCCTACATTGCCACCTTGTTGCATGGCTCCTTGGCGCGCATCAAGATCGAGGAACTGGAAACAAAGTTGCCGGCGCTTACCGAAGAGGTAATGCATTCCAACCTGATGAACGGACGGACGGATACCATCGCGTTTGCCGGGCGCAAGAACCCCATCCGGCATGTGATCTATGTGATCAAGGAAAACCGCACCTACGATCAGATTCTCGGCGACCTGAAAGCGGGCGACGGCGATCCCTCACTGGTCCTCTACGGCGAGGACATCACTCCGAATCAGCACAAACTGGCGTTGCAATTCGGCATCCTCGACAACTTCTACGACAGCGGAGAGGTGAGCGGCGACGGCCATGTATGGTCCACGGCTGCCATAACCAGCGACTACACCGAACGGACGTGGCAGATCAACTACCGTAACGAAGAGCGCACCTACGACTATGAAGGGCAGGTCGCCAACGGCACCCCGCTCAACGAAGACATCGCTGACGTGAATGAACCCGGCTCGGGATATTTATGGACCAACCTGGCGCGCCACCACCGCAGCTACCGCCACTACGGTGAATTCGTTGCCTCTACATGGTGCAACGAAAAGCCGGCGCCGGTCCAATCACCTCAACTGGGAACTCCGCTGGCTGCCGGGCCCGCGTGCCCGCGAACGTTTGTCAATCCGGAAGAGCCGCTGGCGGACGGCACGCCCAGTCCATTTCACTGGCCGGTTGCGATCCTGGCGACGAACATTCCCACCAAGCCCGAGCTGCGCGGCCACTTCGACCCTCTTTTCGGTGACTTCAATCTGCAGTATCCCGACCAGCTTCGCGCGGACGAATTTCTGCGCGAGTTCGCCGGCTTTGTGCGCGACGGTAATTTGCCCGAGTTTATTACGTTGCGGCTGGGCAATGATCACACTGCGGGAACTCGTGCCGGCCATCCCACACCGGCGGCTGCAGTCGCCGACAACGATTTGGCGGTGGGCCGCGTAGTTGAAGCGGTTTCCCATTCCCGCTATTGGGATTCAACCGCTATTTTTGTGCTTGAAGACGACGCGCAGAATGGCGCTGATCACGTGGACGCGCACCGCTCAATTGCCCTGGCAATCAGCAAGTATGCTCCCGTCCGGCCGCAGCAACCGCTGGTGGATCATCATTTCTATACCACCGTGAACATGATTCACACTATGGAGACGCTGCTTGGGCTGCCTCCGATGAATAACAATGACGCGCAGGCGGCGGTGATGGCGCCGCTCTTCACCGGTCCCGGAACGCAACCGCCATTTCGGGCGGATATTCGCAATCGTGAGTCCGGCCTGATTTATGAGGCTAACCAGCCCAAGGCGCCGGGGGCCGCGGCCTCGGCGAAAATGGATTTCTCTCACGCCGACGCAGCCGATTCCTCACAACTCAACCAGATCCTATGGCAGGACAGAAAGGGCGCCGAACCCATGCCGGCGCCGGTGCATTTGGT
>JBEKOS010000501.1:0-3540 GCA_049521535.1 Terriglobales bacterium
GTCCGCCGCATGCCTCGTATTGTTGGTAACAGGAAGGGGCTGCCCTTATGAGCACAACCGTTGAGAAACCGAAGCTCGAAACGCTACGTACATTGCCGGGCGATGATCTTCGCCAGGTTCTTTGGCACTTCACCGACCGGTTTGACCTGCAGATGCTGGTGCAATCGGTGCGCGAGGTCGCGCGCGGGCCCGTGGCGCGCCTGGTGGCGTTGGGAGCGCGTAATTCGCATGACTGGACTCCCGAGAAGAACGAGCTCCTGGAAGCCTTCGACAAGTCAGGCATCACCGCCGTCTTTATGGAACCCGAAGAGGGCGGTTTCATTGCGGGTCCAAAGAACCTGGCTTTAGCTCTGGTTGCCTTTGAACTGGCTTGGGTGGATGCCGGCGCCGCGACGGGTTCGCTGGCCGGGTGCCTGGCGCTCTCTCCGATTCACGAGCGCGGTACTTCTGACCAGAAGCAGCGCTACATGAGCCTGGCGGCGCCGCCGCAACCGGGCGAGGACCGCAAGCCCTGGCGGGGCGCTTTTTGCCTGACCGAGCCGATCCCGTATGTCGGAGTCGATGCCGGCATGCTGGCGGGCAAGGTCCGCATCGTGGAATGGGAAGCCGGCAAAGAGCCGATGTTGCAGGTCGAGAAACGCGGCCGCTTCATCACCAACATGGGCTTCGCCAACTTTGTGACTGCTGCCGTGGACACGGCTGACGAGCGCATCAGTTCAAGCTGCATGGTGATTCTGGAAGAAGGTGATCCGGGAACCTATGATCGGGGCGCGGCCACCCGCAAGATGGTCCACCAGCTCTCCTCCACTCGCGACCCGATTTTCAATCTCAAGATTCCGGCCAGCCGGATTGTAGGCGGCTACACCGTCAAAGACGGCGTGATCGTCCCGAATTTCAATCATGGTGAGGTGATCGAGGCAGTATTTAAGAGGACGCGGGTAACCGTCGCCATCATGACCTCGGCCAAGCTGCTGTCGGCAGTCGAGCCGGTCATCCGGTACCAGCGCGGGCGTTTCCGCGGCGCGGAGCAGACGCAGCCGGGCACCCTGCGTTATGAACTGGGCCTGCAACAGCGCCAGGACGCATTACACCGGCTGGTGGAGGTCTGGGCGACAGGCGAAGCCGGCGCATCCTTGGGCTTTGCCGCAGCGCGCTTGTTTGACATGGTTGATCCTCTGGAGCGTCGCAAGAACGAGATCTTCAAGGAGAAGGGAATTGCCGGCCGCGCCCAGATGAAGGCATACAAGGCAATTACCCAGGATGCTGTGAAGCTCCTGGAATTGCAGTCCACGCCTGCGTCGAGACGCGATGCCGAGCTGTACCAGAAGTTGAGCAGTGACGAACTCGTGCAGTTCATGCTGCAGGACTGTGTTGCCAATGTGCTATGTCCGGCGGCCAAGCTTTGGAATACGGGTGTCGGCGCCACCGTAATGCGCGAAGCAGTCAGCCTGATGGGCGGCTACGGCATTACGGAAGATTGTCCCGGCTTCTTGGGCCACAAGTGGATGGACGCTCAACTCGAAGCAACGTACGAAGGTCCGGAGGCGGTGCAGCGACGCAATCTTACCGTCACGATGACCAACGAATTATTCCTCGAGTTGTGGAAGAAGTGGATCACCGAAATGCGTGAAGTGGCGTCACGGAGGCCGGGCACCGGCGCATGCACCATGGCAACGGCGATGAAGCTCTGGATGTGGACCTACAACTTCCTGCAGCGTTCTACCGATGCCGGCGGCGCCAAGCTGTATCACGGCCAGCGCCAGGGCGTCACCTTCCCGCTGGCCGATGCGCTTTCCTGGTTGCTGGCGGCTCGCCAGTTCATCCTGGATGTGGATGAATTGGCAAACAAGGGACCGGAAAATCCAGCAGTATCCGAAGGTCTTGAAGGTGCAGTCCAATTCTATTCCGATCTCTGCCATGTGCAATCGGCGCGCGCGGCGGGAGAGGCCGGACGCATCTGTGCTGAACTGGTTTACGGTTACCGCCGCCACCCGGCATGGGACGACCCGAATTATCCCGGATGCTTCCGCGCCGACGAATTGGACGCATTGGAGTCGCTAATACCCGGAATCGCGAGCTGCGCCGCCGACGTGATCGATTCGTCAGGAGGACATCCATCCAAAGCAGGGCCTTGCGCGGGCTGTGAGGGCTTGCAGGACTTTCAGCTTCTGCGAACCAAGCTGGATAGTTGTCTCACCGGTTCTCAACTAGCGAAAGACCGGGCTGCGGAAGCGATTTCTAAGGTAATGATTCCCGAGGCGCTGGACTATCCGAGATAGAGCAGCGGTAAGCCGCAAGTGGCAAGCAGCAGGCAGTAAGCCAGAATCACGATTGCCGTTCCGGTCCGCCGTGTGAGGACTGAGGCCGTTTGGAGCGCCGTAGGCGCGACAGACTTTAGCCCAGCGCGTTAGCTCTGGGTGGTGTGCATTAAAAACGGGACTCCCGGAGGGACGACACCAGCTCGAGCGCATACTCCTTTGTGCCGCCCCTGCGGGAGTGATGCCTCGGGTGCTAGTGCCGAAATACCGATTGCGATGAACGAATTGAGCGAGAAACAACCCGAAGTCGAGCGCCAGTCCATAGACGTGGACATCGCCTGCGTGGGCTTTGGCCCGGCAATGGGCGGCTTTCTCACCACGCTGTCACGTGCCTTACAGGCCAGTGCCGACGGTGCTCCGCTGGTAAGCAAGGCGATGCCGGGCATGCCACCGCAGGTGATCTGCTACGAGCGGGCCGATGATATCGGCTTCGGGGTTAGCGGTGTAGTTACCCGCGCCCGTGGTATCCGCGCCAGCTTTCCCGATCTTGATCCGGCGCAGATTCCCATGTGCGTGCCGGTCAAAGAGGAAAAACTGGTTTACCTGCTTGATCCGGTCGGCGCCAGCCAGCGCTCGCTAGCTCTGCGCGCTGTCGACCGGATGCTGCGCACTCTTGGCATGGCCAAAGATGCAGGTTACGAAGTTCCGTTCACGCCAGAATTCCTGCACAAGAAAGATGGGCTGGTAATGTCCATCGGGCAATTTAATCAGTGGGTGGGATCGCAATTGCTGGCGTCTGGTTCGGTCCAAGTCTGGCCGGGCACTCCGGTCGCGAAGCCGCTGATCGAGGGAGAGGCTGAGCATTCGTGTGTTGCGGGAGTCCGATTGGCGGATCAAGGAGTGGACCAGCGGGGCAACCCCGATGTGGGCTTCATGCCGGGCATGGACGTTCGCGCCGCCCTCACGGTGATTGGCGATGGTCCAGTGGGTGCGGTTGGACGGCAGATCGATGAACAGTTTGGCCTGCCACCGGGCCATGAGCGCAACGAGTGGGCCGTGGGCATGAAATTCGTGGTCGATCTGCGAGCGGACACGGACTTGGAACCCGGCACGGTCTTCCATACTTTTGGCTATCCGGAACCGGAGATCTTTGGCTTTCTCTATGTGCACCCCGAGCGTGTGGCCACGGTGGGAATCTTTGTTCCTTCGTGGTTCGATTCCCCGGTACGCACCGCATATCGATATCTTCAGCACTATTTGCTCCACCCGTATTTATGGCGAT
>JBEKOS010000502.1:0-3539 GCA_049521535.1 Terriglobales bacterium
GCCGTAGCGCGCTGATGTATGCCTCTACGCTACTCTGTGCCTAGTCGAGACGCGGGAATTCTTCCAGCATCACTTTTTCTGAGCTGCGTCACAGGGACCTGCTTGTGACCCAGATGTACCGCTCGCCCGCATCCGACGCCAACGTCCCACTGCACGCGGCGTCCGCAGTAAAGCTTAGTTCAAACGGCGATGTGGGGACCCCCGACAGCGGATCAGCGCCTATTGGGCACGCGCCAGGGCGCCTCGCAAAGCGGGTCCCCCGTCAATTGCATGCCACCGGCTCCAGGCTGCGCACTTTGGCCGACAGAGTGGTGCGTTTGAGTCGCAGCATGTCGGCCGCTGCTTTCTTATTGCCGCCGGTCTTGCGCAGGGCCTGCTCCAGGATGCTGCGCTCAATCAAAGCGACCGTCCGTTCGTAGTCGAGGCCGTCGTCCGGTACCTGCACCAGCGCTGCGTCGCCCGGCTGGGCGGAAATCGCCGTCCGATCCTGGAACGGGACCGGAAAGTCTTCGGGGACCAACAGTTCGCGGTCACCGCTCAGCGCTACAGCCATTTCGATAGCGTTCTCCAATTGCCGGACATTTCCCGGCCAACTCCGGGTGCACAGCCACTCGTCGGCCTCCGCGGTGATCGTCTTTTGCGCAATCTCTTCCTGGCGGCAGATCTTCTCCACAAAGTGCAGCGCCAGCGCCGGGACGTCACCCGGCCGCTGACGTAGCGCCGGCATCCGGATAGGCACCACGTTGAGCCGGTAGAACAGGTCCTCGCGGAACTTACCTTGTTCGATTCGCCGCACCAGATCGCCATTGGTTGCGGCGATCACGCGCACGTCGGAGCGAATCGTCTCCGAGCTGCCCAGCCGCTGGAACTCCCGCTCTTGCAACACGCGCAGCAACTTCGCCTGGAGTTCCATGGGCAGGTCGCCGATCTCGTCCAGGAATAAGGTCCCGCCTTGCGCCTGCTCGAACCGGCCCATACGGCTCTGTACCGCCCCCGTGAACGCGCCGCGCACATGTCCGAACAATTCGGCTTCGAGCAAATTCTCCGGCAGCGCGCTGCAGTTTACCGCCACCCAAGGCGCCTGTCGGCGTGGCCCAGCCAGGTGCAAAGCGCGTGCGGCCAGTTCCTTGCCGGTGCCAGTTTCGCCGCTAATCAGCACGGTGGCCCGGCGCGCGCCGACCAGGCGGATCAGGTTGCCCACATGCCGCATTTCGCGGCTGTCTCCCACCAGCAGCCGCTCCCATTCCTCTAGCCCGGTCCGTGACGGGAATTGCACCAGCTTGCCGGTGGAGCACTGCTTGAGGGCCTGTTCGATCTGCAGGTGCTGCTCTCCGGGTGCCGCCAGAAACTGATGGATGCCAAGCCGTGCCAGCCTCACGGCATCATTGAGCGTGGCCGTGGGATCGCTCAACAGAACGGGAATCCCCGGTGCCAGGCGCTGGACCCGCTCTAAGAGAACGGCTGGAGTCCAATCGGATATCGGAAAATCCAGCACGATCAGGCGGTAATCCTGTCGAGAAAGGCGCTCGATCCCCGTTGCCGCGTCCTGGTACTCAACCGTCCAGGTCGCAGTCAAGCCGCTCGACTCTGCCGCCGGTCCATCCTGGTTGCCGCGAATCCAAAGGACTTTCATCGCATTCATAACTGGTTACTCAAGCAATCGGCGGAATCCGCCGCGACTTTAGGATTAATCCAAACTAACTTTACGTTCGGGCTAAAGCCCTTGCCCGATCTCGCCGATATGACATGCAGCAGAGGAAAGGCGAGCGGCTATGAAGGTTGTCGATCGAAACTTGAGCAGCGGGTCGCCGGTCGAGTCCGGGCGGACGCAAGAAACTCAGCGCGCCGGCACAACATCCGGCGGAGCCAGCAAGGCACAGGCCAGCGGTGGCGACAAGGTGGAGTTTTCCAATACGTTGGGCAGCCTAGCGCGGGCGATGTCCACGCTCGACACCAGCCGTGCCAGCAAGGTGCAAGCGCTGGCCGCACAATACCAAAGCGGCAGTTACCAGGCGAATTCCTTGACCACCAGCCGGTCGATGGTCGCCCACGCTCTGGCTCCAGAGGCCAAGTAATCATGCGGTTGGACGCGGCAAGCGGGCTGGCAGCAGTACGCGTCGAAGTGGAAGGTGCGTGCCAATCGCTAGTCATGGCCTCGCCGGAAGCTCTAACTCGGTGCGAGGGAGCGCTCCAGCGGGCTGCTACTGCGCTACGGCAGGGCCACGCCGCTTGGGATTGGAAATCGGCCGGTAAAGCCGCCAGAATAGAAGCCGCGCAGCTCCAAGTTGCGATTCGCCGCGCAGGGCGCCTGCTGTCCAACACTTCCCGCTATCACGCGGGCTGGCTGCGAGTGCTTTCCGCGATGACCGGAGGGTACTCTGCCCGGGGCGAAGCCGCGGCGATGCCGGGCATGCGGCGGATATCGCTCGAAGGGTGAATCGCGATGCCAGGCCTCATATCTTCTCTTTATGTTCAGGCAGGCGCCATCAACGCGTTCGAGCAGGCGATCGGGGTCACCCAGGCCAATGTCGCCAATGCCTCCACACCCGGCTACGCCAGCCAGACTCAGTCTCTAGTCGCCTTGCCGGAGGATCTCAGTCAGGGCTCTCCTGGCGGCGTCCAGGCCGGGGACGTGATCAGTTCGCGGGACCAGTACGCCGAGCAAGCCGTCCGCGCTCAGCAAACAGCCTTGGGCGGATCCACGCAGAGTGTCGACAGCCTGACCAACTTGCAAACGCTGTTCGACGTCACGGGCACGGGCGGCATTTCCACAGCGTTGAGTGGCCTGTACCAGAGCTTCTCGGCTTGGGGACAAACACCCACCGATGGCACGGCGCAGCAGGCTGTGCTGACGGCGGCTGGCAATCTGGCCACGGCGTTCCAGACGGCGGCCTCCGGACTGACGAGCGCCGCTACTACCACCAATCAGCAATTGCTGCAGACGGTCACCCAGGTGAACACGCTGGTGGGGCAGTTGCAGCAACTGAATTCGCAAGCCATGGGAAGCAATGGAAAAGACTCGGGACTCGACGCCCAGATGAATGCCGCCATCGAGAACCTGTCGCAGTACATTCCCGTCAGCGCCACCGAGCAGTCTGATGGCACCTATACGGTAATGCTCGGCGGGCAGACCCCACTACTGATCGGCGGCCAGCAGTTTTCGATTAATTTTGACCTGTATCAACCGGCCAATTCTACTAACCTAACCGCGCCTCCGCTGGCGCAAGTCACAACGTCGGACGGCCGCGATATCACCGGCGACATCACCAGCGGCCAGCTGGGCGCCCTGCTCAACTTCCGCAACTCTGTATTGCCTTCGTATATAGGCGATGGCAGCCAGGTGGGCAGCCTCAACACGATGGCCCAGCAGTTCGCTGACACGGTGAACGGGATTCTCGGCACAGGTAACATTACCAACGCGTCCGCCGACGGCACCACACCGGCGGTGCCAGGTGTACCGCTGTTCACCTACGACACCGTCAATGCCACCAACGCGGCGGCCAGCCTCTCGGTCAGTTCCACCATCACCCCCAGCCAAC
>JBEKOS010000503.1:0-3532 GCA_049521535.1 Terriglobales bacterium
TTCAACACAGGCTTCCTCGGTGCAAAAGCGCCGCTCCAACTCCAGCAATGTCCTCGGATAATCCTCGTCCATGGCCCCAAACACTACATCTTGGGGCTGGTGGCGTCAAGTAAATACCCCTAATATATAATTCCCTTGTTTCGGTCGTGACTAGGTGCTCAGCGGGCGGGTTCTTGCTGGATCTTTCTTGATTGTGCGCCGCGCAGGAGAAATGAACTGCAAATTGTGGCGAGAATTCTTTCGCAAGCTCTCGCGAGAAGAAGGGTTATTTAAAAAATCTAGTGCAGGCGGCAAAAAGCTGACGCAAAAGTTTCTCTGTTGCCGCCTACCTGTATGAATCACCTGGTTTCGTCGGCGGAGGTCCCCCAAATCAAACGCTGCTTCCCGGAGCGGCATGTGGACCAGCTTGTTTGGCTCCGCAGGCTTGCGGGCGACGGCAGATTGGTGTCCGGGTTGACGATTAGGAAGGGCAATGCCGACGGATAAGAAGGGGTTTATGGATTCCGCAATCGGTTATCTGCGTACATTATTCGTTGGCTTGGTGGCCGGTGCGATTCTGTGCTGCGCGGTGGAAGTGCCAGCGCAGACGTCCGCGATGGATTCGGAGAAGCGGACAATCCGCATTGTCGATTCGATTGACGAGACCCGGCTGGTGACGCTGACGGGCAGTACGCATCCCCTAGCGCGAACGGCGTATGACACGGGGCGCGTGAGCCCGGACCTGGCGATGGGTGACCTGGTGTTGGTGTTGCGGCGCGATGCGGAGACGCAGGCGGCCTTCGACCAGTTCGTAGCCAGCCAGTACAACGTGAAGTCGCCGAATTTTCACCAGTGGCTCACGCCAGAGGAAGTGGGCGAAAAGTTCGGGCCGGCTGAGGCGGACATCGATACGGTTTCAAACTGGCTCATCGGCCGTGGATTTGTGATCGACGAAGTATCGAAGGACCGGCTTTCGATTCGCTTCAGCGGCACGGCTGCGCAGGTGGAGACCGCCTTTCATACCGAAATCCATAACCTGGATGTAAAGGGCGAACAGCACGTCGCCAACATGACGGATGCGCAGATTCCCACGGCGATTGCGCCCGTGGTGGCGGGAGTGAAGGCGCTGCATAACTTCTTTCCCCGTCCGCTGCACCGGTTGGGCTCGCAGGTTGAACTGGACCGCGCGGCGGGGACCTGGCAGCGAGTGGGCGGTCCGAATTCGGTGCCGACGAGACGGCCCGGACAGACGGCGCCGACCGGTATACGGCCGCAATTCGGCACGGTCGATTCGTATGACGACGTGATTGAGGACGTTGCGCCGTACGACTTTGCCACCATCTATAACGTGCTGCCATTGTGGAAAGCGAGCACTCCAATCGATGGCACGGGCCAGACGATTGCCATCGCCGGCAGGAGCAACATCCATCTGACGGATGTGGCTTCATTCCGCAGCGCATTCGGGCTGCCCGCCAAGGCTCCCACCGTGGTAATCACCAACAGCGATCCGGGCGCTTGCCCCGGATTCTTGCCTTCCTGTGCGGACGATCTGATTGAGAACACGCTCGATGTGGAATGGGCGGGGGCGGTGGCCAAGGGCGCCAACATTGTGCTGGTGACTTCAAGCGCGCCTACCCCAACTTCGGACCCGCTCTATCTTTCAGAAAAGTACATCGTGGGGCATAAGACGGCCCCGGTCATGAATGTGAGCTACGGAAGCTGCGAACTGGTGCTGGGAACGGCGGGAAATACCGAATACAACAACCTGTGGCAGTCGGCGGCGGCAGAGGGGATTGCGGTGTTTGTGGCATCGGGAGATGCAGGTTCGCCGGCCTGTGACCAGGGGTTCGATGCCGTCTACGGGGTGCCGTACCCGGCGGAGTTTGGGTTGGCGGTGAATGGGATTGGTTCTACGCCCTACAACACCGCTGTTGGCGGAACGGACCTGAACTGGGGTGCGACGGCGGCTCCCTATTGGAGCGCGAGCGTCGGGACAGGACTTTCGAGCGCGACGGGATACATTCCGGAGGTGCCGTGGAACTCGACCTGCGTGAACCCGCTGGTGTTGCCGTCGCTGGCGAGCGATGCGGCGTATATCGGGGTTTCCGGGGTGGTGGATGCGGAGTCGGCGTGCAACTTTGTGATTGAGAGCGGGGAGTATATCCAGACGAACTTTGGCGTGAACCTGGCGCCGCTGGTCGATACGATTGGCGGCGGGGGTGGGGCGAGCAATTGCACGGTCAGCTTGAACGGGAATCCGGAGAGCTGTACTGGGCACTATGCGAAGCCGTCCTGGCAGGCGGGGGTTCAGGGGATTCCGGCCGATGGGGCTCGGGATGTGCCGGATGTGGCGTTTTTTGCTTCCAATGGATTTCTGGGGAGTTCGTACCTGATCTGCGTGGCGGAGGCGGGGAGCGCCTGCACTTATTCCGCTACCGAGGAGCCGACGGCACAGGAAGTGGGTGGGACGTCGGTGGCTTCGCCGGCGATGGCTGGGGTGATGGCGCTGATCAATCAGCGTTCGGGTGGATCGCAGGGGAATCCGAACTCGGTGCTGTATGAACTGGCGGCGCGAGAGAGGTATGCGAATTGCAGTGCAGAGACAGTGAAGGCGACGAGCACAAGCTGCATCTTCAACGATATCGATACAGGCACGAACGCGATGGCTTGCGTGAACCCAGAACTGCAAGAGAGCCCAAACTGCGCGGTGAAGTATGCGGGCGACCCTGCGGGAATTTTGACGGGGTTCAGCGCGGGTACAGGGTACGACGAGGCGACGGGGCTGGGCTCGCTGAATGTGGCGAATGCGGTGAATAGCTGGCCATCGATTGCTCCCTATGCAGCATTTTCGGCGACGGAGCTGACGTTTGCAGCTACTTCAGAGGGGTTCGCGAGTGCGAGCCAAACGGTGACGCTGAAAAACTCGGGGATGGCGGCACTGAGTTTGAGTGGGACTGGCCGCGGGATCACGATCACCGGGACTTATGCCAGTTCGTTTGTCCAGACGAACACATGCGGGACGAGCGTCGCGGCGGGAGCTTCCTGCACGGTGACCGTGATTTTCAAGCCGGCGGCAATTGGGGCGCTCAGGACGTGGTTGAGTTTTGCGGACAATGCGTTTGGTTCTCCGCAGGCTGTGACGTTGCACGGAACGGGTGTAACGCCGGCGCCAGTGGCGAAGCTGTCGGCGCAGACGCTGAGCTTTAATTCGACCACAGTGGGATCGACGAATACGGCGCCGAGCATTACGCTGACCAACTCCGGAACGGCGGCTCTGGCGATTACGAGCATCGGCTTTACCGGGACGGATGCGACGGCGTTCACGGAGACCAACACTTGCGGGACCGGCCTGGCGATCGGGAAGAGCTGCGGGATTGTGATTACGTTCAAGCCGAAAGCCGCGGGAACGTTGACGGCGACGCTGGATGTGAAGGACAACGAGGCGGGTTCGCCGCAGACGCTGGCGGTGAGCGGGGTTGCGGTGGAGCCGGCGGCGAGTCGTTCGAAAAAAACGCCGACCTTTGCGAGCACGGCGAAGGGAACGGCTGCCGGC
>JBEKOS010000504.1:0-3530 GCA_049521535.1 Terriglobales bacterium
GGAGGAGAAGCCTAAGCAGCTTGCAGCATCCCGGTTCCTAAGGATAAATATGCGTAATCGGTTTTTCCTTCTCTTTCTCGCGGTATCCTGCCTCGCCGGATGCATAGTGGCACCCGCACAGACTTCGCCGGCGAAGGTCGGCATGTCGGCGGTATGGCAGATTTCGCCGCAATTTCTAGCGACCGCCCACGCCGCTTGCGACGCGGCATCGCATCCCGGCGTTGCTGAATGCATGATCGGCCAGATGGGGAAAGCAGGCGCTCCTGCCGAAGCTGTAGGATTCACTCGCGAGCTTTTCAAGCAGAGCCGCGGCGATTTTGGCATTATGACCGGATACCAGGATGAGGGCATGGTCGGCTTCGCGTGGATTACGTACCCCTTACGCGCCAATACCAACTACGGGCTTCTTCTGGTAAACGGCAAACCCAAAATCATCAACCTGGAGGACCTGAAGCTGCTCGACGCCAAGGCCATGAAAAAGAGCTTCCAGTTTCAGGACCTCAAGAATCAATTTCCCAAGGTCGATGTTTGGCCGGGAGACCGTGATGGGAAGGCATGGCCCAACTCGCAAGCGGGGCCGAATGGCGGAATACAGTTCGTCGTGGGCTATCCGCTGCTCAATGGATGCCACGCCTGTGCCAATGCTGGCTTTGCGCTATTTACGTGGAATTTCGATAATCAAGGGAAGTTCCTCGGCACGACGTTCATGGGGATGACTCCCGCGCCATTACAGTAGGTGTAGCGGAAATTCACGCTCCCGCCGACTTAGCCTTGTTTTCCAGCAGTGCGTTCACCTTGCGCATGACTTCGAATGCGTCAGCTACATAAACCACATCGGCCTTACCGCGCGCCCAGCCGCAGTTGGCGTCGAGATTGATGGCACGGCGTTCATTGATAAAACGCCAGCCGACCACGTGCGGCTCCTCACCGTGGCAGCAAGTCGAAAGTCCCTTGGGATGGCGAGGCGTGGCACCGGTTTGGCCAACCTGATTGAGATGAGTCATAAACTGAAGTACCGGCTGCCCATCTCCGCTTTGATCTACCAGCGACTTTGAGCCGCCCAGAGATGCGGCCGAAGTGCCGAGAAAACCCAGGATGATCTGCTCGGCCTCGGCGCCGTGAGTTTGGCCATCGGCTTGTTTCTTGGTCCAACCGGCGCCGGCCACGAACAACAAGCTGGCGTCGGGGCGAATGGTCTGCTGACCGGATTGCGGAATACGGACCCCAACGACCTGCGTGCGCGGCTCCAGTGGTTCTGCAAACACTTGCTCTACGTGTGCCGTTCCCGCCATTCCGCTATAGGCGGCATGACCACCGGATTCGAGCAGCACAATCCATGGCCGTTGCGCGCGCTCGATGACGGCTTCCATACGCTGCCTGTAAAACCAGCGGGACACGTTGAGCCGGTCGCCTTCTTTAGCAATCGTTGTGACATGGGTATCGACGCGCCCGCCGAGCCGATGCGCTACCCCCGCCATCACCCGCGCAGTGCGCGAATTCGACGGCGTGATGATCACGCTTGCACCCGCAGCCCGGCCAATGGCCTCAACGGCGGCAACATCCGTGGAATATCGTGCCGACGCAAAGTCGGGCCCAGAGACGCCCAGAAACTTTGCCGCTCCGCACTTGGCGATGGCATCGGCGGCAGGTTGGATTTCGGCGCCAATCAAACCGGCGGTGAGAGTGCCTCCCAAATCGATTGCCGAACCAAGGGCCTCGAGAGCCGCTTTGCTCAGCGTGCCGTCCGGCTCAGTAAATGCAAGAAATAGTATGTTTTCCATAAGAATCTCAGAGCTACTAGGCGGCTAGTTCAAACCACTAGCTATTAATCCAATTCACGATCTCTTTCGCGATCTCCTCCGCCGGCGTGTCCTTGACAATGCGCGTTTGACGTTGCTGTTTGGGCAGCGTAACTGACCTAAAAGTCATGCCTTCGGCGCCAATCTTTGCCGCCTTGGCCTTCTGTAATGCAGGCATAATGGCGCGCATATTTGTCATTCCCGTCTGCGGATTATTGTGTGGTTCCGGCAAGCCGCCAGTAGCCCAGCCCAAGACGGCGGGAGCACCTGAGCAGGTCGAAACCTGGTGTTTGCCGCCTTCGATCCGCTCCAGCACGGTAAATGATCCGTCATCGTTCACCGTCAACTCGTCTACTCCTTGAAACTGCTCCGTAACGCCAAGCAATTCGCCGGTAATCTGCATGGTTGCACCCGCGCCGCGCGTCGCCGATTCCCATCCTCCAAACAGCAAGAGCCGTGAAGGATCGAGGCCGGGAATGGACTTGATTGCCTCGGCAAGCACCACAGCGGTCTCGTGCGCATCGATGAAACCTCCGGCCGGGCCATCCACCGCGACCAGTT
Organism: Terriglobales bacterium; assembly: GCA_049521535.1. Lineage (GTDB taxonomy): Bacteria > Acidobacteriota > Terriglobia > Terriglobales > Acidobacteriaceae > CAZUCM01. The sequence goes on from JBEKOS010000504.1 coordinate 2,361, forward strand.
CGAAGGGCGCTTTTTGCGCGACGATCATCATCACCTGCTGCAGCTTGGCTCGTGGTCCTATGCTGACTAGGTACACCTTCGAGCCCGCGATTTTCCGGGCCAGATTCGCGGCTTCATAAAGAGCGTGCCCCGCCCAGGGATCAAGTACGGCCGGCAGCATCAGTTCATTCTTCAAAGCCGGTCCTGCCGGGGTGGATACCGGCTCCAATGTCTGTAAAGGATCAGGAACAACACTGCCGCAAACGACGATTTGAAACGCCATGGTTACTCCGCTTTCATTTATTGGTAACGATTTACTGCTAATTCTCCGAACTGTGCAGACCACCTGCACCGGCGCGGAATTCGACGTTGGTCCGGCCACTGCCGTCTTCCAATTCCTGCGTGCAATTCCACATGCAAGCGCCGCAATGAACACACTTCTCGCGATCAAAGGCAGGCACTCCGGCTTCTCCGGTCGTGATTGCCTGTCCCGAACAGATCTCGATGCAAAGCCGATGACCGCATTCCTCGCATAACCTCGGGTAGAGAAAGACGATGTGATCGGCAAAGCCGGCCGGAGCCTGTACTTTGCCTCCTAGTAGCAGTGCGTCCTGGTGTGAGACCAACAGCTTGCCGTCAAGCGGAACGGTCGGCCACCCCAGCCTGTCCATTACTGCGTCATGGAATGAGGAATTCCTGGCCTTGCACTCCGCGCGCAGTCTATCCAATTCCGCATCGGAGATCCGGCCCGCGTAATGTCGGGAGCGGCGCATTCGGGCATGTGTCGGTTCCGGTTTGCCGGGCGCGGAGAACTTTCCTCCAGTCAACCCCGCAAGGGCCATTCCGATCATGCCGGTGGCAACACCTTTTTGGAAGCCGTCTCGCGACTTCTCGGCGACCCGGCCTTCTTTCTCCACCCAACTGGCGTGACGCCGCGAGGCATAGGTGACAGAGAGATTGTTCTTGGTGAACGGCCTTCCCGCATGCATGAGCTCAAGCACGGCCTCGGCAAGTTGGACGCCAGTCGTCCAGGCTTCATCAACCCCGCTGCCGGTCAGGACATTCGTTGACCCGGAGCCTTCGCCAATGCGCGCATATCCGTCGCCTACGAGCCAGGGCTCTCCGCGCCTGCCCGATTCCTGCAACGACTTGGCGCCCCAGGAGCGCAATGATGCGCCTTCGAGGCATCGC
>JBEKOS010000505.1:0-3509 GCA_049521535.1 Terriglobales bacterium
CAGGCCTCAAAAGAAAGGCTTGTGCGCGGCTGGGCGCAGTTGGCCGCGAACTGCCCAAACGGAGCCCAGACAAGTATACCAATCCCGCGGGTTGCGGGACGGTGAATACTTGGACGCCTCGGGGCAATCGCATGAACGTTCGATGCCAGGATGAGGCGGCTCGTTCCGCCCCGACGGGGCTGGATGACTCGGTTGGGACGCATTCCCCGGATTGCGCTACGCTCCATCCGGGGCTATTCCCATCTCCTCCCTCCGGGAGGATGTGCGGGATTCGACTGGCTGGAGCGAGCGGATGAACCCCTTCTGTCAACCAAATTCTTTCATGCGATTGCCGTGTTTGACGCATTGAGCCGCTGAGGGGTGACAGCACGGGCTGTCCTCGCCGTCACCGACTTTTGGCAAGCCGGCGATGTAGGATGGCGGTGAAGTCTGTTACCGGAGGAGAGTACCGTGCGCACCCGTTGGATTACGATTCTGTTGGCATTTTCGATCATGAGTTTGACAGCATCCTCGACCGCCGCTGGCCAAGTGCTGAGCCCGAGCGTGGAGCCGGCAACCGTACCCAATCCGCTGACCGATCCCACGGTCAAGCCAGGCAAGATGATGCTTTTCGATTTAGAAGCGCGCTTTGCCAAAGACGTGCTTGCCCGAGGCGGCGCGGCGTTTGCGGATTGGTTTGCCGAAGACGGGGTGGCGCTGGGCAATGGGCAGGCACCGGTGGTGGGCAAGGTGGCCATCGCCAAATCCGCCGCATGGGACCCGAAGGCATACCAACTGACGTGGACGCCGACCGACGCGGTCATGGGGCCGTCTGGGGATATCGGCTATACGTGGGGACATTTTGAAGGGCACAGCAAGGATGCGAACGGCAACCCGGTGACCACGACCGGCCGGTACATTACGATCTGGCGCAAGCAGGCCGACGGCAATTGGAAGGTAGTGCTGGACGCGGGCGCCAATGAGCCGGCGGCAGCGGGGGATTGCTGCAAGCTGCCTGCGGGGAATTAGGGTGGTGCCTCCAAAGCTCATCGCATAAGTTGGAAGCCCAACCGCAGGTCCTTCGACTACGATTGACGCAGAAAACGCGCCGATCTTCGCTCAGGATGACAGTCCATTTGTGATTCGAGCTTTAGTAGAGACACGATACGAGCCGGCATTTCTAACAGACGCCGCGGCGACCAAGAATTCAGCGTCTGGCGAAATCTCTGAGGGCCGGGAGGCCCTCAGGACAGCCGGTCTGGAGACCGGCGCTACGGTTGCCACCCACCCGTGAGAAATGCGAGCCGGGGCATTCTCACAGTTCGGGACATCGCGGGATTGAGCGATCCGGCAGCGGCTATACGACTTGATTGTTCGACGTGGTGAGCTGCGGGGCGGTGAATTGCATATTTGGCGGGCTAGGGGTATATATGCCATGCCAGTGGGATTGGACGAGATGCCATGCCATTGATTTCGACTGTGCTTAGCAGAATTTCAAAATGGGGCAGCCGGGAAGGATTGCCTGAATAAGACGGGAAGAAAGCGTCGAATTCCTGTTTATTGGTGACGAACTCCGCCGCGGCTTGGGTGCCGGCGAGCGTAAACCCCTGGACGATTAGCAGGTTTCCGTTGCCGCTTAAATTCGGAAGGAATGCGATTGTTGCCAGGCCGCGGTGCTGCGGATCGTGCCCGTCATAGGGGTAAGCGCTCTTTTCGCCTGCCTTGGGCTGCCTGTTTTCGACGTAGAGGGAGCCGATCGAGGGATCGTCGTGGACCACGAAGTTCATCTGTGGGCTAACCACGGCCAGCCATGGGTCTGCTTCCTGGGAGCCGGCGAGGACGAGATTCGATTCCTTGAAGTCCTTGAGCTCGAGATCGCGCGCGTATCGAATCTCCGTTCTGTCTGGAATGGCCTCGGGAATGTGGGTGACCTTGACGGCGAATTCCAGATCGCTCATGGATGTGTAACGCAGGGCCTCGACGGTCTGCACCATGCGCTGATCGCAGGGCTTGTCGCACAGGTTCTCCTGGCGGTATCGGCCGTCTGCGTAATCGGACAAGCGGACGGGGTGCCCGATGAGGAGCTTGGCGATGACCAGGCTGCTGTCGGCGGGAACAATGATGGTCTGCCGATCGCGGTGAAACATTTGCGACCACAGCTTGTGGGATGCTGTTTGTTCGATCGTCCCTGGAAAACGAAGGTAGACGGATGTGAAGACGGCCGCAATTGCCGCTGCCAGGAGGACAAGACAAACAACCAGGAAGGTCGAGGTTACGCGGCGAGGGCTGGAGGGCGGCGATGCCGAAGCGGATTCATGGTCAGGAAATGCGAATTCGGAAGATGGAGCCTCGAGGGCGGGGGCCGAGGCTGCGGAAGCTGACGGCTCGAAGAGAGGAACGTAGCTTCCTCGGGGAATGTTGACCCTCAATTGCTCTGAAGCGCCTTCGCCGTCGAAATAATCCTGAAGCCGGAGACGAAGACGGCTGGCGTGGGAACGGACGATGTTGTCATCGCGCGTGTCATAGTCGGGGGAGCGCTCGAAAACCTCCTCTCCGATGCATCGCTCATTGAGGCAACCACCTTCCCCGCTAAGAGTCTGCCTGCTGACATAGAGGAGAAAAGTTGAGAGGCGAGGCGAGTTCACGAAGCCGGGGCTGGCGGCTATGCGTTGAACGAGCTGCCACCTGGGATCGGTTTGGAGGGGAATTGTCGCCGAGCTATCCGCTTTCATCAACGCCTCCACGACAAAAGCATCTTACAACGATTGTTGCTAACCCTTGGGGATTTGTTTGACCGGGTTTGCAACCTATCATTGGACCGGGGTTCGACGCAAGAGTTGGGCCGGTCTATCTATAACAATCTAGGCGGCTTGTCTTCCTTTACAGTGAAATGACAGTAAAAACACCTTCCGGGCGAAAACGTTTTCTGTCAGCATAAGAGCCGAAGCAGAGATGCGTTTAAGTTCCGGAGCAGTTTTAGTCGCGCAAGACACCGATTTGTTCCCCTTATTGAAGCGCCTTGAAAAATCCCTGCAATTCAGTGCGGTAAGAGCCAATGCGTTTGCCATAGGCAGGCGCGGCTCTACGCAAGATTGAAAGGTGAATGATGGTTTGCGATCCAATTGAAGATGACGAATTTTCCCCAGAACTTTCCCCGGCCATTCTCGAGGCCAGCTCGATCGTCAAAGAACTGAGTGGTGAATCTCACACAGTGCTGGTGCGGGCGTCGGATGGCTTTATCTACGTAGTCAATCTGATGGACGCCCGCCAGGGGGCAAATATCCAAGCCAACAAGGCTCTCGGCAACGAGTTGGCAAAGTATCTCGGGCTGTCGGTTCCCGAGTGGCGTCCGATTGAGTTCTCCGAGGCTTGCATGGAGAGATATTTCCTGTTTCACTGGACTGGATCGGAGTCGTGGATCGATCGGCCTGGATCGGGCTTGTATTTTGGCTCGCGCGCTGTGGTGCAGGACGATCCAGAGGCGGTGTATAAGGAATTGCCGGAAAACTGGCTTAACAGAATCGGCAATC
>JBEKOS010000506.1:0-3509 GCA_049521535.1 Terriglobales bacterium
TCGTGACCTCCGCCGTCAATACGGGGCGGATCTGCGCCCGGAAGCGTGGGCGGTTGACACGTCGGAACTACGGCAGGTCGTCGCCGACGTGGGCGCCCGCTGGTGGCGATTTCTTTCCGCCCGCTGGCGGAGGGCGAAGGCTTCCGTGGCTGCGATGCGTATTAGAACAACCCCGCTCGACCAGGCGGCGCAGCTTGCCCTACTGGATGCCATTGCGGAATCCGCACGCTGTTCCCAGGTCATCACAATTGCTGGGGAATCCATGCGCGGCTTGCTCACATCGTCGTGGATGGGCACGGATTCTGACTGGGATTTGGTTGGAAGGCAAGTCGAATGGGTTCTCGGCGCGCAAAAGGGTATCCATCAAGGAACGCTGGCCGCCTGGTGCGTAGAGCCGGCCCAAGTCGCAGTGGATCGCTCGGTGGCCTTCATTCGGATTGGCGATCTGGACCGGACGTTGCAGGCTTACCGCCTGGCTGTCCGCAACTGGGCTGACCGCCTTCAGATCGACGAATCCAGTTTTCCCGACGGACCGCTAGCAAACCAGCCGTTCTCCACTCTGGCATCCCGTTGGACCTCGCAGAGCAACTGCATTGACGAACTCCATTCCTTGGTCGCTTTCAATCAGATATCGGCCGAGTGTGCAAAGGAAGGAATCGAAAGTGTTGCGTCTGTCGCAGCCCGTTGGGAGCGAGCGGGTGCGTTGTTGATACATCTCTATGAGCGATCTCGTCTCTCGCTGCTGTTGGGCCGAGCCTTCCAGGAGAGAGCGGTGCTGGCCACCTTCGATGGAATCCGCCACACCAACACTGTGGCGGAATTTCGCCGGCTGGATCTGGTGCAGCTTGAGTACAACCGGGCGTTGCTGGCAGCAAAACACGCTCAATCCCTGCCATCAGCTGGCGGCGCGGGAGAAATCGGGATTCTGTGGCACGAATTTGAAAAACGCGCCAGGTTCCTACCAATCCGCAGCTTGATGCTGAAGGCCGGCCACGCCATCCAATCGATCAAGCCCGTGTTCATGATGAGTCCGCTCTCGATCGCCAACTATCTTCCGCCGGGTGCGCTGACTTTTGACCTGATCGTCTTTGACGAAGCCAGTCAGGTCAGGCCGGTAGACGCACTAGGCGCCATCGTGCGCGGCCAACAGGTGGTGGTGGTTGGGGACAGCATGCAATTGCCGCCCACCAGCTTCTTCGACTCCCTGGTCGCCCCTGACGACGCGGAGCCGGAGGAGGAGGGCACCACAGCTTCCGACATTGAAAGCGTGCTGGGCCTATTATGCTCCCGGGGCGCCCATCAACGCATGCTCCGATGGCATTATCGCAGCCAGCACGAATCGCTGATTGCGGTATCCAACCACCTGTTCTACCGAGACAGGTTGGTGGTCTTCCCCAGTCCGGATCGGGATACCAGGAGGCTTGGGCTGCTGTATCATCGTCTGGAGAAGGCGCCGTACGAGCGCAGCCGCACCCGGACAAATCCCGTTGAAGCGAAGGCCGTTGCCGAGGCCGTGATGGCGCACGGCCGGAGCCAACTGCAAATCCCCCGCGAACAGCGCGAAACCCTGGGTGTCGCCGCTTTCAGCGTCGCTCAGATGGATGCCATTCTGAACCAGTTAGAGCTTTTGCGGCGGCAGGATCCTTCGTGTGAGGAGTTCTTTTCGTACCCGCCACATGAACCGTTTTTCGTCAAGAATCTCGAGAATGTGCAAGGCGACGAGCGCGATGTGATCTTCATCAGTGTTGGGTACGGACGCACAGTCGAAGGATATCTCGCAATGGGTTTCGGTCCCCTCAATCGCACGGGAGGCGAGCGCCGGCTGAACGTCCTGATCAGTCGTGCGCGCAAGCGCTGCGAGGTATTTACGACCCTATGCGCCGATGATCTCGATCTTTCCAAAACGAGTTCGGCGGGCGTGGCCGCGCTGAAGACGTTCTTGAATTATGCACAAAGCGGACAAATGGACCTAGCCACCCCAACGGAGCGGCCTCCGGACTCTGAGTTCGAGGAACAGGTTCTTCGACAATTGACAGCTCTGGGACACAAGGTCCATGCGCAAGTTGGTAGCGCCGGTTTCTTCCTTGATTTGGCCGTGGTGGACCCTGTCAACCCGGGCCGCTACCTGCTCGGCATCGAATGCGATGGTGCGCTCTACCATAACGCCCGATCTGCACGGGACCGGGACCGTCTTCGTCAGTCGGTACTGGAAGGATTGGGATGGCGGATCCACCGCATCTGGTCTACCGACTGGTTCCACAACCCCGAAGAGGAGTTGCGCAAAGTGGTGCAGGCGATCGAAACCGCACGGACCGTTAGCCCACAGACGGCGGCCCCGGCACAACGCACTGAGGTAAGCGAAAGACCTGTACAGCCACGACCGTCTGCTGTCCAGCCTCTCTCGCCGAACCGATCGACGACCCCCTACGAGTGTGCACAGGTGAGGTTTCGGCTCGGTGACGTCGACATGCACTTGGTCAACCGAAGCCAATTGGCAGATCTTCTCGCTCAGGTGGTTAACGTAGAAAGCCCTGTGAACCGGACAGAAGCGGTGCGCCGTATTCTAAGCGCAGCCGGTATCCAGCGCCTAGGGAACCGGATTCAACAGGCATTCGATGAGGCGGTGCGGCTAGGTGTCTCCCGTAGGCTCTTTACTCAGCGTCAAGAATTCCTGTGGGGGCCTGCGATGAAACAACCGCCCGTGCGGGACCGAAGCGAACTTCCTGCAGCGTCGCGAAAACTCGAATTCGTTGCACCCGAGGAAATCCGCCGCGCTATTCTCATCGTGGTCGAAGAATCATATGGCATCATCCCAGCAGAGGTGCCGAATGCCGTGTGCCGACTCTTTGGCTTCTCCCGCGTAACCGACGAAATGACCGCGGCGGTGGAGCCTCACCGAGATGCACTGATTCGCGAAGGCTACTTGGTCATTCAAGGCGTCAACCTGGTACTGGCCGGGCCGGTGAAAGCCGATGATGATGGAAAAGCTGGCATCTCCGGTTGACGAGGTGAGCGATCCAACGGCACAGCCAAGTGATGTGGTGCGGGTTCACTCAAGTTCCGAGCGCCTCACGATCAAGCACGCGTCCGAACAGCAACTGACTGATCTTCTTGGCGATTTCCATGCCATCCCGGTGCACGGGATTGTTCGTCTTGCACCTTTCTTCCCAGGACACGGGTTCGCGCTGATGGATCCGAGAGGCTAAGTATGGTCGGGTGCGAATCACTTTCGAATCCGGCTTCAAGGTAGCAGTCGCGCATCGCGTCATAAATCAGCCCGCGTTGGATGTCGCCGAGCCCAAAGACATACTGGATGATTTCCGCTACCGCAAAACAATTCGTTTTCCAATAGCTTGTGCCACCGTCCTGAGTACGTCCACCCCCCCAATATGCGCGCAAAAGGCGGCACGTCGAAAACGTGGATGTGTGGATAGTTCGACGCCCGTAAACGCAGAAAAGGGGCGGCTTGCGCCGCCCCTTCGGTGGAAACCTTTTGCCTGGACCTGCCG
>JBEKOS010000507.1:0-3506 GCA_049521535.1 Terriglobales bacterium
CTGAACTACCGCGCGAAGCTTTGGAATATTCAGGGCGGGAACGCGAAGGCGGTGGAGACGATCGCCAAGATTGTCGAGAATGTGGACGTGCTGGTGGGCAACGAGGAAGACCTGCAGATGGGTCTTGGGATTCCGGGGCCGGATGCGCATGCAAAGTCGAAGCTGGATCCGACGGTGTTCTTCGCGATGATCGACCAGGTGACGAAGAAGCTGCCCAAGGTGAAGGTGGTGGCGACAACGCTGCGCGAGGTGCAGTCGACCAATCGGCATAGCTGGAGCGCGGTGGCGTGGGTGGATGGGAAGACCTACTCCGCGCCGACGGCGGAGCTGGATGTTTACGATCGCGTGGGCGGCGGGGACGGCTTTGCCGCGGGCTTCATCTATGGCCTGCTGGCCGGGGAAGCGCCCGAGGAAGCTGTCAAGCTGGGCTGGGCGCACGGGGCACTGCTGACCACGTATCCCGGCGACACGACCATGGCGACGCTGGAACAGGTGAAGGCGTTTGCCAAGGGTGGATCGGCGCGCATTCAACGATAGGGAAGTGACGGGGTTTCATCCCAGGTCCCAAGATCGGGACCTGGGGCACCCAGGTTGTGGGTGAATTGGATTTGGATATAGATCCCACTCATCACGATGGAACCGTGATGAATGGGGCACCTATTCCTCGGTCCGCAATAAATGCAATCCTGCAAGTGGCGGCAGGCATCCACTCAATGGAGGCTTGCCGGATGGGGTTGGTGTGCACGTCAACTGATATCCTTGCCATGCGTATCGATGGAGGTCTGACGTGGCAAAGGTGACTCTGGTTTTTGCGGCACTCTTGATTGCCCTTGGCCTGGTTGGCTATCTGGGAACGGGAAGCGTGCATCCGACGGCGTTGATTCCCACATGGTTTGGTCTGGCGCTGGGAGTGTTCGGGTATTTGGCCATCAGCCCGAATGAGGGACGGCGCAAGCTCTTCATGCACGTCAATGTGACGATCGGGTTGCTGGGCTTTCTTGGGGCGGCGATCGTGGCAGTGCAGGGCCACGTGAAGGCTGCTTCCGCAGGTTTGCCGCCGGATGAGATTGCGCTGGCCTCGAAGCTGACGATGGCTGGGCTGATGCTGCTTTACGTGATTCTGTGCGTGCGCTCGTTCATCGCCGCGCGGCGATCGGGAAAGGTGTAGCCCTTGGGAACCATGCGTGGCGGGATGGGGATGGGCATGCGCGCCGAGCGCACGGGGCGCGGGGCGCGAGCAGGCCAGACGGATTTACCCAAGAAGAAGCCCGCTCTGAAGAAGGTGTGGCCGCAGGTTCGCGCCCTGATTGTGCCGCGCATCGGATTGCTGCTGGCAGGCATGGCCCTGATGGTCGTCAATCGCGTGGCCGGCCTGGCATTGCCCTTTCTCTCAAAGCCGCTGCTGGACAAGGTGCTTTCGCCGCTGCATCCGCACCCGGAATGGCTGCCTCGGATTATTGCGATCGTGTTTGGGGCGATGTTGATTCAGGCGATCACGTCGTTCTCGCTCACGCAGTTGCTCTCGAAGGCCGGGCAGCGACTGATTGCCGAGATGCGCCGTCAGGTGCAGCGCCACGTGGGACTGCTTTCGGTGGCTTACTACGACGAAAACCGCACGGGCCAACTGGTGTCGCGCATCATGACCGATGTGGAGGGCGTGCGCAACCTGGTGGGCACGGGGCTGGTGGACTTTGTTGGCGGCCTGTTCACCGCAGTGCTCGCGTTTCTTTATCTGATGCACCTGAGCGTGTCGGTTACGCTGACGGTTTTTGCCGTGATGGGCGTGTTTGTGTTTGTGCTGCAGTATGCCTTCAAGACGATCCGTCCGATCTTTCGCGAGCGCGGCAAGATCAATGCCGAGGTAACCGGGCGGCTGACTGAGTCGCTGGGCGGCGTGCGGGTGATCAAGGGCTACCACGCCGAAGAGCGCGAGGCGCATGTCTTCTCAGAGGGCGTGGATCGGCTGTTGGCGAACGTGATGAAGACGCTGACCATGACCAGCGTGCTGGGGTCCGCGTCGACTACCGTGCTTGGGCTGGTGTCCGGGCTGGTGATGTGGTTCGGCGGTCACAGTGTGCTGAACCACACCTGGACGGTGGGCGACTACTTCAGCTACAACATGTTTTTGGCCTTCATGATTGCTCCGGTGTTTCAGGTGGTGAATATCGGAACGCAGTTGACGGAGGCATTTGCCGGGCTGGATCGGACGAACGAGATCATGTCGGAACTGGAAGAGAACCAGAGTCCCGGCCGCACGGTGAAGATGCCGCCGATTGAGGGCAAGATTCGGTTCGACGACGTTGAGTTTGCCTACACGCCGGAAAAGCCGGTGCTGCACGGAATCGGTTTTGAAGCCAGGCCCGGGACGGTGACGGCGCTGGTGGGGTCTTCAGGGTCGGGCAAGTCGACGATCATCAGCTTGGTGTGCGCCTTCCATACGCCGTCGAAAGGGGCGGTGCTGGTGGACGATATCGACCTGGCAACTGTGGACCTGAACACCTTCCGGTCGCAGTTGGGCGTGGTGCTGCAGGACTCGTTTCTGTTCGATGGATCGATTCGAGAAAACATCATGTTTTCGCGGCCGGAGGCGACGGAGGAACAGTTTCTGTTTGCCAGCCGCACGGCGCGCGTGGATGAGTTTGCCGAGCGCTTTCCGGATGCATACGAAACGATTGTGGGCGAGCGGGGGGTGAAGCTTTCGGGCGGGCAGCGGCAAAGGCTCTCGATTGCGCGCGCGCTGCTGGCCGAGCCGCGGATTCTGATTCTGGACGAGGCGACAAGCTCGCTCGATTCCGAATCGGAGGCCATGATCCAGACGGGGCTGAAAGAGCTGATGCAGGGGCGGACGACGTTTGTGATTGCGCACCGGCTGTCGACGATTCGCCGCGCGGACCAGATCCTGGTTGTGGAGGGCGGGCTCATTGTGGAGCGCGGCAACCACGCGGAGTTGTTTGCGATGGGCGGCCGCTACTACGACCTTTACATGCGCCAGCATGGGCTGGAGGCGAATCTCTTTCTGGCGCCTGGTGAAGGGGACGTGGTTCCGGCGGAGGACGCGGAAACGCTCTGATCCCGGTTCAGAAATTGATTTCTTCGTGCTACGCCGATTCCGTCAATATTCCGGCGGGAGAGGCCGCGTTTCCCTTAGGCGGGAAGGAAAGATTTGCCGTGATTCCAGGACGGCGAACCGTATCACGCCTTGACACGAGTCTCGCATTCTGAAAAACTGCTTCTGTAGTCAAGATGCGGATGGGAGGACCAAAGTGCGAGACGCGGCACCGCAGGGAACTTACAAAGTCCAGGCGCTCGATCGAGCTTTCGCCGTATTGGATCTGCTTGGTGAGAGCGAAACGCCGTTGGGATTGGCGCAGGTTGCTTCGTCTCTGCAACTGCACAAAAGCACGGCGCATCGTTTTTTGATGGTACTGGAACGGCACCGCATGGTGGAACGCACGGCGAACGGAAAGTTTCGGCTGGGACTGCGGCTTTTCGACTTTGGCAACCGG
>JBEKOS010000508.1:0-3502 GCA_049521535.1 Terriglobales bacterium
ATATGCGATCAATCGCGACAGCGAATTTCGGGTTGGATATGAGATTGCCGAGCAGAAACTCGTGCCAATCAACGGGGATTCGTCTCTCTATGGAAGCTTGAAAGGCCGGGTCGGAGCGACCTCCGTGCGCTACACCTACATCGGTCGGGACGACCCAGTGGTTCCCAGAAAAGGCCTGGATTTGCAGATCAAAGGCCAGTGGTACGACGCCAATCCCGGCGCTCCGGCGGGTTTTCCGGTAGCGGAATCGCAAATGACGTACTTCAAGCCGGTGAGCAAGCCGGGCTCAATGTTTTTCGGAGCTGACGGAGGGACAACCTTTACCTACCATCAGACCGGATTTCCGCCATTTGCCCTGGGCGGAAACCAGAACCTGCTTGCCTATGGCACCAACGAGTTTCTGATTGACCAGTACTACCTGTTCAAAGCCGGCTACATTCACCGGATCCTGACGCTGCCCCTGATCGTGGGAGACAAGATGTACGCGATTGGCGGCTACGAAGTAGCCAAAGTTTACGGCCTGCCTTCGACTACATCATCGGTGCCGACCGACGGCTATGCCGGTATTCTGGTGAATACATTCATCGGCCCGATTCTCCTCGGAGGCTCTTATGGCGCTACCGGCCATCACAATGTATTTTTCCGCCTGGGCCGGGTCTTCTGATATCGTTATATCGTGAAGAACCGCCCACGCATTCTGATCGCCGACGACCACAACCTGGTGGCCGAGATGTGTAAGCGTCTCCTGAATGAAGAATTTGACGTGATTGGCACGGTAAGCAACGGCCGTGCTTTGGTGCGCGCCGTGGGCGAATTGAAGCCCGACGTTATTATCCTCGATATTGCCATGCCCATCCTTAACGGCCTGGATGCGGGAAGGCAAGTGAAGGAAATTCTGCCCAACGTCAAGCTGGTCTACTTGACCATGAGTACCGATCTAGACGTGGCCGCCGAGGCATTCCGGAGCGGGGCCTCAGCCTACCTGCTGAAGACCTGCGCCACTGACGAGCTAGTGAGCGCGGTTCGCGACGCTCTGCGCGGCAAGTCGTTTATCTCACCTTCCCTGTCGCGCGCAAAGATCAATTTCATCAAACGGCAGGAAAATGAGCCGGGAAACCTGCACGATCACCTCACCGAACGGCAGCGGGAAGTACTGCAATTACTGGCCGAGGGAAGGGTGATGAAGGAAATTGCCGATTCTCTGTGCATTACCACCCGTACAGTCGCCTATCACAAGTATCGCCTCATGCAGTTGACTGGAATCACCACCAACGCCGAGCTAATCAAGTACGCACTGCGTAACCACCTGGTAGCCGCCTAATCGCCCGGGGCTGCGGTTTGACCATCTGGCTCATTGAGCTCCGGAGGAAAGGACAGAGTGTCGGAGCCGGTGACCAAGCCCGCGGCGCGGGCAACAGATCCTAGCCCCCAGCGTGAGCTGGGGGATGATTTCGCAAGGCCGACACCAAGCCCGCGACGCGGGCGGCAGAGCATTCGTACGCAACGCAGTTCTTTCGCCCGCTAACAGCGGGCTCTCGGCATTTTATGCATGTTTCCCCCGGCTTGCGCCGGGGGCTAAGTTCTGCCGCGCCTTCCGGCGCTCTATAGTGGTACCGCTATGACCAGGACCTGCCGCAAGGAGTTGCATAGAAGTTTCAGCTACGCCAATGCCGGCGCGGCAAAGATCGCCGCTGGCGCTGGCGGACTTCACCATATTGGAGGGATAGGTACGAATCGAGTCATCACGCACGCTCTTAATGCCGGTTCAGAAATTCGAAGCCGGGTCGATTCTCGCGAATACGCCGCGAATAGTCCGCATCCTCATTCAGCGTGCGGGCTACAGGATTGATGTAGGCGCGCTTCTTAAGCTCAGGAAAGGGCAGACCGCCGGCGAGCCTGCCCCGTCGGTACAACACTTCGGGCACCTTGCCATTCAGCAGGATCCACCAGTCATGGATCAGGCGTCCAAACGAAAATTCACCGGCCGCAGCCGCCTGCACATAGATGTTCGTCGTGCAATTGTCCGTGACCGCGTTGTACCAGACCGGATGGTCGTGCAGCAGGTTTGCGCGGTCCAGGTATTGCATGAAGAGCCGGCGTGCCTGGTCCGGGGTGACGTTGAGATGGAACAGGTAAACATCCTCGTCTTTGCGGTAATTGGTACGCAAGCGGATGATGTCGTGTTCATCCGTGAAGATATACAGGAGCGCAAATTGGCGAAAGAATCCCCCGATGGCGGAATAGTTTTGACCAACCTCAAATCGCGCTTCGATCGAGGCCGCTACATGGTCGTTATCGCCAAATTGGAAGCTGAGGATCGGATGGGCAATCCACGGTGATCCCCAATAAGTGATGAAGAGATCGATCCCGCGGAGCTGCGAAAGATAGACGGTCTTGGTGAGCCAATCACACGTGTAATCAAACTCGGTGCGATAGCTGCAGTCACGAAAATTGTGGATGGTAACGCGGTCGCCATTGACTTCCGCCCAAGGCGCCTGCGAATCGCTCGTCTGCCAATTGCGATCGTTTGATGGCTGGAGCGACAGCCAACAGGCGAGGACAACCAGAAAACCGCCCAGGCAGACCGCCATCTTGAGCCAGGCCGCTTTTGCCCGGTAAGCCATTACCAGGATGGCAATCAGATAGAGAACTGGTGTCAGCAGGTGAAAGCGGGGCCACGAGAGGTCGAAATAGAGGGCGCTTGTGGCCCAAAGCGTCAGTCCGGTGAGCAATAGCCAAACGATGCCGGCCGCGAGCCACCGGAGACAGCGTTGCCACCCGGAGGCATGGTCAATCATTTTCATCGGTGTGCTAACCGCGGACTTAGGCGGACTCAAACCGATGGCGGACGAGGCTTCCGTCTCGCCACGCCAACCAGCGTAAATCCGTCTCCATCCGCGGTTAAATTGGTGATTTTTGCCAACGTGCTATTTGCCGCCGTTGACGCCGCGGTTGACCAACACCTTGACTTCCACGCGACGATTTTCCGCGCGTCCCTGCGCCGTTTCGTTGGTCGCAGCCGGATCGGCTTCGCCCATCGCGCCCGGCGCCACAATGTGCCGGAGTGGAATCTTGCCGTTCTGCAGCAGGTACGAGATCACGGCTTGTGCCCGCTCCATGCTCAGCCTCTGGTTCATGGCAGCGTTGCCGGTGGAATCGGCGAAGCCCTTGACTTGGACGAGGTAACCCTTCAAGCCAAGCGCATCGGACGACAGCTTCTGCAAGGCCGCCTGATCCTTCGGCTCAATGGTGGTCTTGCCGACCGCAAAATAAACCGTAGCAGTGGCCTTGGTGTCGTAGTCGGTCAACTCTTCGAAGCGCTTGTTGGCATCCGCAATTGCCTTCTGGTTGGCCTCGATGTCCTTCTGATTGGCGGCTATGTTCGCCTGGTTGGAGGCAATGCCTTGCTTGTTGGCCTCAATGTTCTGCTGGTTGGCGGCAATGGCCTTGCCGTTGGCGTCAACCTGTTGCTTGGTTGGGTTCAATCCGGCCTGGATGGCCT
>JBEKOS010000509.1:0-3456 GCA_049521535.1 Terriglobales bacterium
GCATCCTGCGGCACCACCGCATAGACCTCGGTGCCGAAGATACTGCGCATGTCGCGCTGTTGGAGCGCGGGCGCCTGGCTGGTTTCATTCACGATGAGGCGGATCTGCTCACCCGCAAATCCCGCTTTGGCCAGGGCCTCAACCGCGCGTTTAGCTTCATACAGCGACGTGATGCCAGTGCTGGTTACCACAAAAATCTCATTGATTCTATTCAGCAAAGCCACGCTGAGCTTGCTGAGACGTCCCAGGTCGAGCACCATCCAATCGTAGAAAGGCTGCACCAGGGCAATCACCTGGTGAATGGTCTCCGCCGGCACGTCGCCATGGCCCAGATAGGCCGGCGAGGAAGCGATATCCAGATTGTCGCTGTTACGCGCGACGATAGCGTTCCAGCAACTCTGGTCCAGCCGGTGGGAATTGGCAATCGCGTATTGAAATGTGTACTGCGGATCGACCCCCATCATGAAGGCGACCAGGCCGGCTTGGACATCCAGGTCGGCCAGGAGCACGCGCTTTCCGGTCTGGATGCGAAGCTCCGTGGCAAGAGTGCATGCGATGGTTGTGGCCCCCACTCCGCCCTTGGCACCCACTACACCGATGACTCTGGTTCGGCTGGCGACCTCCGCCGTATGTTTTGCCACCGCGTAGCGCAGTGCCCGCGATAGCTGCGGGGCGTTGCACGCGCTCTTGACCAGGTAATTCTCCGCGCCTTCCTGTATGGTCTGCAGCGCCAGCGATTCCGTATCGGACCCGCTCAGAATGATAACCGGAATGCCGCGAAGCTCAGCCTGCTTGTGGACAGCCGTGAAGGTTCCGAGTCCGTCGCTATCGGGCAGGCCCAGGTCAAGGACCACTGCTTCCACTCCTCCCCGCGAGATCTCATTAAGCCCGCCGGCCAACGAATCCGCCCACGACAGCGCGAAGGCCACGTCCCCGCCAGCAGCCGAGAGCCAACTCAGCACAAGTTGAGCGAACTCCGGGTTGTCTTCAATCAGCAGTACCGAGATGCTTTTCTGTTCCATACGCTTTCCCCCCAAATTCCCATATGCTCCTCCCCAGTTGCACGTCGCGCGGCCTCAGCCAGTATGTTCGGCCGAAAGCTGCAGGAGCTTTAGGGGGATGCGGAAAAGACCGCTCCTCCCAAGCCCAAGGTTCAGCTGTCGAACCGCGAACCGCCCCGTTTCAGGCACCGCCCATCGCTACGCGGTCGGCATCCCCTTCAATGACAACCTGATAGAGCACTTCCAATTTCCCGGCGATGCGTTCGGCATCGCGCTCCTCGGCCGCCTTTTCGATCTCGCGTCCGAGATCTCCGATCCGAGGGAACCCGTAGCCGGACCCGGTGCCCTTAAGATTGTGTCCGAAGCGCCGGATGGGGTCGAAGTTCCCGGCCGCCAGCCAATCCCGCGCCTCCTGGATTTGGGTGGGCTTCGAATCCAGATACCCGGTCGCCAGGGCTGTTATGTCGGCACAACCAGCAGCGCCCAACGCCGGCCGATTGCCCCGGTTGGCGCGCGCATAGCGCAGGATCGTATCCAGCAGGGTGTTCCGGTCGACCGGCTTGGCAACGTGCGCGACACATCCCGCGCGCCAACTGGCCTGCACCGCTTCATGCATGGCGTCGGCCGAGAGGGCCACAATCGGCGTCGGCAAGGCTCCGTGGGCGCGCTGCCATTCGCGGATGGCTGTCGTCGCCTGGTAGCCGTCCATCTCCGGCATGTCAATGTCCATGAAGATCAGATCGAAATCCTCGCCTCGCTGTATCCGGTCCAGAGCCTGCCGGCCGTCGAAGGCGAAGTGGACTTCAACGGGCTCATCCCTAAGATACGCGGCCAGCAGCAGTCGGTTATCGGCGGTGTCCTCGGCGATGAGAATCCGCGCCGCCTTCCGGTCGCTGGGCCAATGCGAAGCCCTAGGCTGCACCCCGACACCTTGCGCCGTGCGATCCGCCCCGGCCACTTGAAGCGGCAGACTGAAATAGAACTTGCTGCCGCAGCCAGGCTGGCTGGCTATGCCGATATTCCCTCCCATCAGCCCCAGCAGGTCTTTGCAGATCGCGAGTCCCAGACCGGAACCTCGAACCGCGCCCGGCCTCTGGTTCGGCAGTTGCGTGAAAGCCCCGAAGATTCGCTCCTGGTCATCGGGCGGGATTCCCGGACCCGTGTCGGAGACCGCGAAATGCAACCGCTCGTCATCGGCCGTTACGTCCACGTCCACCCGTCCCGAATCGGTGAACTTAAAGGCGTTGCTCAGGAGGTTGACAAGGACCTGCAGCACGCGGACGGGATCGCCAAGCTGCCACTCCGGAACACCCGGAGCCAGTGCCGCGTTCAGGCCCACGCCCTTCCGAAGCGCCGTCTCGCGGAAAGTCGCCACCGCATGGTCCACCGTTTCCCGTACCCGGAACGGGACATTCTCCACCCTAACCATGCCGGCTTCCACCCTGGAGAAGTCCAGGAAATCGTTAATCAGTGTCACCAGCGTCCGGCAGTTTCGCTGGAACATGGCGACATACTCCGCCTGATTCGGATTGAGCGGCGTGTCGGAGAGCAGGTCGGCCGAACCGAGGATGGCGTTCAACGGGGTTCGTATGTCGTGACTGATCTTGGCCAGGAATTCCGACTTCGTCCGGTTGGCTGCGACCGCCGCGTCCTTAGCGCGGACCAGCGCACCCTCAACCTCTTTCTGTTGCGTGATGTCCCGCAAGAAGACGTGGCAATAGGAGCCAAAGGTGCCCGCCACGGAAAGAAACGCCATTCCCACGTCGACCGACCCACCGCCCGGACGAACGATGCGCGCCTCAATCTCCGCCCTGCCGCTGATCTGTGCGCGACCGATGGCTTCTTCCACCTTCGAACGGTCCTCCGGGTTCACTGCGTCGAGCACGGTGCCCTGTCCGGGAACCGCCGTCAGGCCCGTCAATTCGCCGTAAGCCTTGTTGAACGACAGATATCTGCCGGCAGTATCGACCAGTGCGATTCCATGGAGAACGTTTTCGAGAGCCGCTGCCCGGTGCCCCATGATCTGGGCGGCCCTGGCGATGCCCCGGCTCAAAGCGCCGATCTCGTCGCCGCCTTCCGGCAGCAGGTCGAGCGGCTCGCCGGTCTTCAGCCGTGCCACATTCCGCTGCAGATTCCCGATCCGCCGGGTGATGCCGGACGCGAAGAGAAGCGAAATGACCACTCCGCCCACGACTCCCAGCAGGACGCAGATCATGGTGCCGGC
The DNA here is from genome assembly GCA_049521535.1 of Terriglobales bacterium. Lineage (GTDB taxonomy): Bacteria > Acidobacteriota > Terriglobia > Terriglobales > Acidobacteriaceae > CAZUCM01. The sequence continues at coordinate 3,226 of JBEKOS010000509.1, forward strand.
CCGCAGTTGGCTGTGCAATCTGTCGCCTTGCCGCAAACAGGCTGCGCGAACCGCTCGCTCTGCGGCCTCCATGGCATTCAGGATGCCCGCCATCTGCAGGCGCTCCGCCTCCTTCACGCGCAGCGCGTTGCGCAACTGTTCCTTGGTCAGGACGCCAGCTTGAAAACGCGCCGCCGCGCTGAAGATGGCCTCTACGCGGGAGTGGTGAATCGCATCCAGGCGCAGGACATC
>JBEKOS010000510.1:0-3453 GCA_049521535.1 Terriglobales bacterium
GGCTGCAAATTCGAGTGCAAGGCTACCGCCGTAGAGCATGATGTCGAGCGTGATGAGCCGGTCAAAGCCCAGATTAAGGCACAATGCCCAGGCGACCGACAACGTGAGGATGCTGACCCAGGGCGTGCCGGTGCGCGGTTGCACGCGGGCAAATACACGCGGCAGCATTCCGTCCTGGGCCATCGCGAACGGCACTCGCGAATAGCTCAGCACCAGGGCGTTGAACATTCCAAACGCGCTCATCATCGCTCCGGCGACGGTGGTCACTCGCAACCATTGCCCGCCCAGAAGGCCCGCGATATCGGCCCATGAGCCCGTATCGAACCCCGCAGCGGGCAGGCCGGTAAGCCAAACGGCCGCAACCGGCAAGAGATAGCTGAGAGCCACGATGGCAACGGCTGCAAGCATAGCCCGGGGATAGGTCCGCTGGGGCCGGTCAACTTGCGTGGCGATGGTGGAGGCGTTGTCCCAGCCCATGAAGTTCCACATGGCGACCACCAACCCGCCAAGTAGCCCGATGCTGGGTGCGCCGGGCTGCGCCACATGGACGAAGGCCCCGCGATGAAATGGCGCCAGCAGCACAATAGCCGCGAATGGCGCGGAGAGGAGCAGAAAGAATCCCAGCGAAAGATCGGCCACCAGCCGCACTCCTGCAATATTGAGAATTGCGCAGACCGCGACCACGCCGGCGCCAACCATCACGCCCCGGTGGCCGGTTGTGAACCAGGGAAACAGCCGTTGCAGGTAAAGCACAAAAAGCGTGGGATAGATCGCCATGTCGAAGATGCTGGCGGCGAGCGAGAGCCAAGCTTCTTGGAATCCCCAAAAGTTGCCCAATCCGCGCCGGACCCAGGCGTAGTAACCGCCCTCCCGGGGCAGTGCGCTGCTCAATTCGGCAATCATCAGCGCGGTGGGAATGCTCCACAGGATCGGAGTAAGGATAAGCACCGCGATCGCGCGGCCATATCCGGCGCCCCGCACGATGTCTTCGGTGCCGTATGTCCCCCCGGACACCATGAAGAACGTAGCCGCAACCAATGGCCATAGCGTGAGACGAGTTGGTCCGCGGCGATTTGTGGCAGTCGCGGGCAGGGAAGAGAGATTCTTCAAATTCGATCGCTGCCTTCCACAAGAGGAGTAAGCAAGAAAGAATATAGCGAAAATGACCGGTATGAAACCGCGAAAAAACTAGCCGCAGAGTTCGCGCGGATGGGCGCGGACCAACCCTGAGTGAGTGAGGCAGCCATCAGTTTCCGCCGCGCTACCGGGTTACTTGCGTCGCTTATCTGAGGTTTGGGGTAAAGCAATCGAACGGCGGAAAGGAACAATCGCGCCTTCCGCAGGGCCGGGCTCGTTGCCGCTGCTGCGGCGAATCATTTCGGTCTGGAGGTAACGGAAGAATTCCTGCATTTGCTGCTGCATCAGGTCCATCTGGTGGCGCATGAGCTCCATGTTTTGGCGCATGCGCAAAATCATGTCAATGCCCGAAATATTGACGCCATAATCGCGCGCCAGCTCGAGGATGAACTCCAGCCGCTTCAGGTCGTCATCGGTGTAGAGGCGGGTGTTGCCTTCGGTACGCGAAGGTTTGAGCAGTCCCTCGCGCTCATAAAGGCGCAAGGTCTGCGGATGGATGTCGTACATCTCCGCCACCGCCGAGATCATGTATGCGCCTTTACCTCGTTTCTTCATAGTCATCAGCCGTCAGCTATCAGCAACCAGCCAAAACCATCCACAGCTTACTTGAGCCATCGAGAGTGATTGAAGAGTGCGTTCTCCAAGTCACTCGCCTACCGATCCGAACATCAAGCTATCGTCAAGCTCGATCAAAGGCTGAATGCTGATAGCTGATTGCTGCCCTTCACAACTGTTTCCACAAAGCCTCCCGCGGGTCCTCGGGGTTCAGCTTTGCCAGTTCCCGGAGCAAGTCCTTGGTCTCCTCGTCGTGCGGCACTGGGACGACGATTCTCACTTCCACGAATTCATCACCGCGCTTGGATTCGTTGCTGGCGGACGGGACGCCTTTCTCCCGCAGCCGCAGCTTCTGGGCGGACTGCGTTCCGGGTGGAATTTTCAAGAGCGCACGGCCATCAATCGTCGGGACCTCGATCTTTGCTCCCAACGCCGCTTCGCTGACCGTGACCGGCACCGTCACATAGATGTCATCGGCCTCGCGCTTGAACACCGGATGGTCCGTGATGCGGACGATGATGTACAAGTCCCCGGCCGGTCCGCCGAAATGACCGGCGTTCCCCTTGCCGGCCAGACGAATGCGCTGTCCGTCGCGCGTCCCCGGCTTGATGCGCACTTCCAGCGGATCGGTGCGATGGATGGCGCCTTCGCCATGGCATTGCGGACAAACGTTCTGCGCCTTGCCCGTGCCGCCGCAGCGAGGGCACTGCAGGTTGAAACGCATATTGCCGCTGGTCTGAGTTACCTGCCCTTTTCCCCCGCACTCGGGACAAGTACCGGTGCCCTGCAGGACTCCGTGGCCCTGGCACTTCGAACAGGTTTCCTGTCGCTGAACATCCATGCGTACCACGGTTCCGCGGATGGCATCCCAAAATCCAATCTGGATCTGATACTCCAGGTCGGTTCCGGGCTCGGCCTGTTCTTCCACGTGGCCGCCGCGACCGCCGAACATATTGGAAAAGATGTCGCGGAAACCGCCGCCCGAGCGCCGGCCGCGCTCCTGCGGATGCCCTTGTTCGAAGGCATCGCCGAAATCGAAGCCGCCGAAATCCACGGGAATATCTTGCGTGCCCGCCGCGCCATTACGACCGCCTCGCGCGCTACCAGGGGCGCCGGCGCGGGCATAAGCCTCGGCCGTCGCGGGATCGATATTGTCTGAATAAAAGCCGAGCTGGTCGTAAATCTTGCGCTTCTTGGGATCGCTGAGAACGTCGTTGGCTTCCGAGATAACCTTGAACTTCTCCTCGGCCGTTTTATTTCCGGGATTCACGTCGGGATGGTATTTGCGGGCGAGCTTGCGGAATGCCTTGCGAATTTCATCCGCCGTGGCACCCTTCTTTACCCCGAGAATCTCGTAATAATCCTTCTTGTCAGTCGTCGTGGCCATTCAAGCACTCGATCCCGCTCAAAGCTCTCGTCCGATTTTTCCAGCACATTAGACCAGTTCTCTTGTTGGTGTATCCGGAACTATCACCGCCGGGCTGAATGCCCGGCTTCTTTTCGGTATACACCTTCCGCGGAACCGGTCCAGCTGCAACTGTCAAAGCACTGCGGCCCATCGGCGCCTCAGTGCACCGTCTCCTGACCCTCCTGCTCATCCGGCAGCAGATCGATCTCCGACAACTGTCCGCCGTCGTCGAGCACCGCCATGCCGGTGTATCCACTAGGCGTGGGTTTAAGCAAATACCATCGTCCCACGCCTGGATCAAACTTCAAATAGTAATTCTGGCCTTGTACTTGAAACTGCATTTGTATTTCCCT
>JBEKOS010000511.1:0-3449 GCA_049521535.1 Terriglobales bacterium
TGCCCGAAGGCGCTTCGTTCAACAGGTTAATGACCTCGCTGGAAATGCCGGATGCCGGATCGAGTACCGAAGGACCGTTGAAGTCCAGAGTCTCGAGGCCCGCAGTGTGGATGACACCGGAGAATTCCTGCCCCGTGAGGTTATTCAGAGCGCTGGCCTGCGGGACGATGGTGTCATTGTTTTGGCCGTAGATGGTGGGCCATTTCTTGGCGGTCAGGTCCGTGGCCAGCGGATCTCCCGAGCACAGAATGCGCAGTGCCTCTGCATTGCAGAACAAGCAACTCAAACCATTCAGATTGGCAGATGTTGCTGTGCCGGAAATGTACGCCGTAGGAAAAGGCTGGCTGGCTTTGAGGTTACTCAACGCGGTGCTCAGTCCGGCTCCGTAGCCGTTCCCCTCCAAGTCATAGACCGCGCCATCGATTGCCTGGCCGGAGACGGTTACGGACTGCAATGCAATGTCGCCATCCGATGCAAGCACGTTGCGGGCGCACGTATTGCTGCTTAACAGCATGTCAGCGGCAACCGGCGTTCCCAGGTGCGGCGTGGCAATTGTGATCAGCTTGTTGATCGGTCCGGCCCCAAAAGTATTGGCGCTTAGGAAGCTGGACAAGAGCAACATGGTGCGGGAAACGTCGCCTCCCATGCTGTGGCAGACGACGTCTGCCTTTACCGCAGCGACATTAGCGCTTGTCCGATATGCCGCGATAAAGTTACTGATCTGCGTCAGCACCCCGGGGGCATTGTAAGCAAATCCAAGGGAATTAGCCTCGATACTGGACACCACGCTGCTGGAAAAAGACGGGCTCGTGCTGGTGATTCCGGTAATCGTGTTGTCGTAAACCGCATAGTTAATTTTGAAATTGGCGTCAGTAATGAGCGGCGTGAAATTGTTGAAACTGGTGCCATTTCCCCAGAGGCCGTGCACCAGTACCACCGGTGGCCGCGCCACAGTAACGCTAGTACTCGTGGTGGTGCCGCCGCTGGGAGCCACTTGCAAGCTGACAGCGCGAGTAGTGAGGGAATTGTCTGCCGTTCCCCGGGAAAAATTGACCGGTCCACGATAAATGGCAAATGCCTCGGGTCCCGGAGTCGTCGAAACCGCGGCAACTGTGAGGGAACTGGCGATGGAACTTATATTCCCTCCCAAGGCAATCAGTCCGCCGTCATTGGCGGTAGAAGTACTAGGCACACCCTGATCATTAATCACGGTGATAGTTATACTCTGACCTACGGTGGAGGCGGGAATGCGCAACACTGTCTGGGTGGTTCCGTCGGCGGCTGCACCCGCGATAAGTCCGGTTGTGGCTGCGGCGATCGAATTCACGTTGGTCGTTACCGCATTTCCGCTTAGAAGTCCCGCCACCACGGGATCAATTAACACCGGACTGGCAACTGCGGCAAATACAACTTGATCCAGAAGAAGGTTCCACTCCCGTGCATGGCTCGAGATCATAACATCGCGTATGTTTTGGGCGGGCAGAGTCACCTTGCCCGTTTCGGCAAGAAAGTTGGCAGGCAACGCGAATTCCCGACGGTCGCCAGCCGCATCCTCCGTGACATAGGCGATGGTAAAGCCTTGTTCACTGCGGATCGAAAGGGAAACGTCGGAGACTGATTGATTGAAATGAATCGCGATCTCCGGCAAACATCCCGTGCAGGCTGATGACGTGCCGTAGGCGGCAGTTTTCCCTGGCAGAGCGAGAGCAGCCCCACGTACGACCTGCCCGCCGGAGATTGTGGCCGAAAGCACATGCACCGGGGACTGAACGGCCTCGAACCGACTCGGGCCGGCGAAATTTTCGAAGTCAATGGTGTGGGTATGCGCAAATAGCGCACCGGTGAGAAGGAAAAATACCGCGAATCCTAAAAGCGTCTGGATAGGCTTACGCATCTGAATGCTCCTTGTCGACAACCCGGCATTGCAGAAATTCTTTGGTAGGGCTACTGATACCACCATCAGCCGTCGCTTGTCAATCAGCTTCTTAGTTTTTTTGCGATGCGAAACCATCCCCTTGTGGGGGGTTATTGCAGTCCAATAACTACATATCTCCGTTTCGACGGGCTCGGACGTATTGATGTTAATCGGAATTATGCTTTGATTTATGAGAACTTGGGGAAATCCGTGGCCAAATCTATCTATCAGAAGTCGCGCGTGAAAGAATCCGGCGTCTTGGGCTGGGCAGCGACCAATTGCCGCGTGTAGGGATGGGAAGGACGGCAGAAGATATCTTCCGTGCTTGCGCACTCCACGATTTCGCCTTTATGAAGAATCGCAGTTCGATCACAGAGGTTCGCGATAGAGGCCAAGTCGTGGGAGACGTAAAGAATACTGACACCCCGCTCGCGATTTAGTTGACGAAACAAGGCCAAAATCTCGGATTGCGTAATTACGTCGAGTGCGCTGGTGGGCTCGTCGGCGATAAGCAACGAAGGATGATGAATGATAGCCATAGCGATGAGCACCCGCTGTGCCTGTCCTACGCTCAGTTGCGCCGGACGTCGCTGCAAGAATTCCTCATCTGTAGACAGGCTCACGCTGCTTATTGCTTCTACGATCGCCCGATTGCATTCTCCGGCGGAGCCTGCGGCGTGCGCACGCCAGGCTTCCGCCAACTGCTTGCCGATTCGCATGGCGGGATTCAGGGATGAGAGCGGACTTTGCAATACCAGGGCGATTTCCCGCCCGCGCATCCGGCGCATTTCACGCTCGCTAAGCCCTAGTAATTCGCGCCCCTGAAAACTCAGGCTGCCGGAGACCTTGCCTCCTTTCAGGTGCAGGAGTCGCATGATACTAAGAGCAATCGTGCTCTTGCCGGATCCGCTTTGCCCAATTAACCCCAGCACTTCTCCCTTGCGCACGTCCAACGAAAGATCCCGCAGCGTTCCTGGCTTGCCGGGGTAATCGACGGTCAAACGAGCGGAAAGGAGAGGTTGGCCAGCCGGCGAGAAGCTCTTCGCCGCAGAGGACACAGAGGAAAACGGCTCGGCCGTCTGTCCGGCGTTCTTGCTTGCCTCCGCGGCGAACGGATTTTCAGCAATTAGCGTCGATAATCTCGATTCACTCATTTCCACTCCGCGTCCCCCGCGGTGAATCACTTTCCTGCATCTGCAAGCGACAGGTGTTCAACATTCCAGAATGTCTGCGGCCGCAGCGCCACCGGCTGTGCACCATGCACGGCAGCCGAAATTGCGGAGAGCGCGTTCTTATTAATTAGATAAATGAAAGGCTCCTGCTCCACCACGATCTCCTGTACGCGGTCCCACGCAGCCTTGCGTTTTTCGAAGTCCACTGACGATGCCTGCGTCTGCATCAGTTTATCGATCTCAGCCTCCCACGGCGTTTCCGGGGACTTCTGGCGAGGATTCCACTGATGGTTTTCACCGGAACTGAGCCACACGCTCATTTGGGCATTAGGATCGGTTTCCACATTTACGAAGCCAAGCAA
>JBEKOS010000512.1:0-3438 GCA_049521535.1 Terriglobales bacterium
GTGCTTGGAACTCATATCCATCCTTCCGGGAGGAGTTGGCGGTTTCGCCGACTTGCCTTCCCAGCAAATCATTTCTTAATCAATGTGGTCGGGAACTTGGAAACGTGACAGGAAAAATCGGCAAAAAAGCGGGCATTGTTCACGCCGCCCGCGGCACGCCCCAGCTCGTGCTGGGACGTGGCAGATGCGCGGGACGGAGAGTCCCGCAGAACCATGAGTTCCGGGTCGAAGGCCGCCACGCGGCGACGTTCAGGATGAGATAGAAAAGCGGTGGCGAAGGACCTCCGCGCCACCGCACAAACTACCCGTTACTGACTGCCAGTTACTTCCTTCTAGTTCACCGTCTGCGTGACCGTATTCGACATGCTCCCGCTCTTATACACCGATCCGTCGTACTTGGCCGTGAGGCTGTACGTTCCCTCAGCGGTGAATGTGTGGACCAGGGCAGCCTTGCCTCCCGACAAAGCAGCGTTGCCCAGCAGCGTAGTTCCGCTAAAGAACGACACTGTTCCCGTTGCCTCCACGCCGTTGCCCGTGGTTATCGTGGCGGTCAATGTGACCGGTTGCGTGATCGAGGAAGTGCTCGGTGAGTTCATCAAGTTCGTCGTCGTAGTGTCGGAGTTCACCGTATATGGCAGGAGCGGCGAGGTGCTGGTGGCAAGGTTGGTTGAGCCGGCATAAACAGCGGTAATAATGTGCATGCCCGCCGTCAGTGCCGCATAGTTCAGTTTGGCCACGCCCGCCGAGTTCACGGCGACGATGCCGATCGGCGTGCTGCCATTCAGAAAGGTTACGTCGCCGGTCACAGCACCGCCGAATTCCGGGGTTACCGTGGCCGTAAAACTCACCGTCTCTCCGCCTGTGGAAGGGGAGGCCGGCAAGGCGCTTACCGCAGTCATCGAACTGGCCTGCTGCACCGTCTGCTGCATGGCGGCTGACGAACTGGACTGCATCAGGACCGATCCGTTGTAAGTCGCGGTCACGCCGTCGGTCCCCGCCGGCAGCTCTGCGGTCTGCAATACCGCTACTCCTGAGGTATTCAAATCGGCGTTGCCGAGAAACACCGTACCGTCCTTGAAACTAACCGTGCCAGTCGGCACTGCGCCATGATTGGGCGAAGCCGCGGCAGTGGCCGTGAGAGTCACCGATTGGCCCCAGGTATCCATGGAGGGAGCGCTGATGACCAGGCCCGTACTAGTGGGCTGCTTATCCACGGTTTGCATAACTGTGTTTGAGGTCACGGAATTGGAAAGCGTTGGACTGCTGTAAACTGCCGTGAGCGAATACGGAGACACGCTTGGAAGCAAAGAGTAGTAGGCAATCGAAGTCACGCCGTCGTAGGAGGTAAGATAACCGTGAACCCCGAGGTCCACACCGTTGGCGTAAAAGGTGACGTCTCCCAGGCCGGTGGAATAAGTGGGCGCCGGAGTCACCGTGGCGGTGAGCGTGAGCTCCTGGTCTCCGTACGAAGGATTCGGGCTGGTGGCCAACGTTACCGTCGTTGCCGGCGCGGGCCCCACCTTGCGAATGACGTTGTTTACCACGTCCGCAATATAGTAATTGCCGGTGGAGTCCGTGGCGACTGCGTAAGGGTCGGACAACTTTGCGAGGCCGGCTGGACCGCCATCACCGGAAAAGCTGCAAGTGGGACTGGGAGTAGCGCCCGCCGAGGTCGTGATTCCCCCGCCGGTAGCCACCTTGCGAATCAGACAGTTGGTGCTGTCGGCGATAAAGAGGGTGTGATTTGAATCCAGAGTAACGCCGGTCGGGTTATTCAACTCGGCGTTCGTCGCCAGGCCGCCGTCGCCCCCGTATCCGCAATTCGAACCCGTTCCGGCGCCGGCCGTAGTACCCGCCACTGAGGTGATCGTGCCCCCGGAGGACACCTTGCGGATCAGGCAATTGAAGGAGTCGGCGATATAGAAATTGCCGGAGGAGTCAACGGTGACTCCCGTTGGACCTGATAATTCCGCGTTGGTTGCAGCGGCGCCGTCGCCCGCGTATCCGCAGTTGGCCTCCGTCCCGGCGCCGGTTGCCGTTCCTGCTACCGTTTGAATATCGCCGGAAGGAACCGAGATTCCGCCGATGGTGACAGTGGTAGCTTGAGTATTCACCGCCCGAACCAGGCAGTTATTGACATCAGGAATGAAGATGTCGCCCGCGCCGTCCAGGGCAATCAATACTGGTCGGTCCAATTCAGCCGTCGTCGAGGTCGCCTGGCCTCCGTCACCGCTGTAGCCGCAGTTCGAATTGAACCCATCGCCATCATTGACAAAGGAGCCCGCCACCGTCGAAATCACGCCCGTGGTCGTCACTTTTCGCACCAGGCAATTGCCGAAATCGGCGATGTACAAATTGCCGGTCGCGTCAAGGGCCACTCCAACCGGGGTCCTCAACTGCGCGTTGGTTGCCGGTCCGGTATCACCGCTGTAGCCGCAACCGGAAGTGCCGTCTCCCGCCACCGTCTGAATATCTCCCGGAGCAATGGAAACCCCGAGAATGGTCATAGTCGTGGCCTGAGTGTTGACCGCTCTGACCACGCAGTTTCCGGAGTCGCCGATGTAGAAATTTCCCATCGTGTCTGTGCCCACCCCCGCTCCGGTGCCTGAATCAAGTGCCGCCGACAGGTCGATTTCCGCTTCGGTAGCCGGCATTCCATCGCCGGTGTAGCCGGCGGTGTTATTGCCGGCGACGGTATTGATCGTCTGCGATTGCGCAGGCAACGCTGCAAGAAATGCCAGGCAAAGGAATGATGCCGCCGCCGGGAACCGCCGCAGGCAGATCCAAAAAGAACCCGAATAGCGCAAAGATAGACCTCTCATGTTCATTAACCTCGTCAGCATGAAGTTGATTTGCCGATGCCGCTGGCACACCCTGTAGTGATTGGCGCTTGCGCGCAAGTATGTCCTAAGCCGTCCTCAACTGTCAAGGTAAGCACGAGAACTGGCGCGTGAACCGGATCGTTGACATCTTCACTTCGCTCCACCTACCCGCGCTAACCCAACTCGGCGGCAAAGAGATGACTGGTCCTGGTTGCCCACACCAGCCACTAACTGCCCGCCGCTTCTTCTAATTTACCGTCCCCATCGCCAAATTCGGCATGCTGCCGCTCTTCAGCGTCGTTCGGCCGTGCTCGACTGAGAGGCTGTACTACCCTGCGGCGATCGCATGGCTCAATTTCGCCAGTCCACCGGACAAAGTTGCGTTTGCCAGCAACATGTCTCCGTTGAAGAACAACACCCTCGCACACGAGCAGTCGATGCGCCTAGTTGTTCTTCCCGGCAAATCATGTCTTGATCAAAGTGGTTGGAAACTGGGCAACGTGACAGGAAAATGCGGGAAAATTCACAAATTCTTCCGGGTGTCTCAGGCGCTCCCCATAGCGAGCCGCGACCTGCGCACTGGAAAAGTTCATGCCGGGGAAGCACGACGCGCAGC
>JBEKOS010000513.1:0-3436 GCA_049521535.1 Terriglobales bacterium
GTTACCATGGCGGCAAGATCAACTTCAGCAGGTGTCGATGCTCCGAAGCTCGATCCCTTGCGCACGGCCTCGATCACCGCTGCCACCACTGCCGGTTCCGCATGGCCCAGGATGAGCGGGCCCCACGAGCCAACGTAATCGATATAGTCGTTGTCATCGGCGTCCCAGATATGGCAGCCGGCGCCGCGTACGATAAACGGTGGATCACCGCCAACGGCGCGGAATGCCCGTACCGGCGAATTCACGCCACCGGGAATCACGGCCTCCGCCCTTTGCTGCAAGTTGCGAGATTTGTCAAGATTTCGGACCATTGAGTTCCTCGTGCGTCAAATGAGTGCGCTAAACTGCCGGAGCTTCACCCCGGACAGTGTTCATCTTAAATTGTCACTACAGCCCGCATCCCGGGAACGGAACCCGACGGGAGGCTGCAAATATTTAGTTTTTGATTATGACAATTTCTAGGATAAACTGGCGCACAGCTTGAAAGGGAATGGGCGTAACCGTGACCACTCAAGCAGAATCCTCACGTTTCGATTGGGAGGAATAGCAAGATGTCCAACACATTGGCACGTGTCACATATTTTCTCGGATGGATAGTAGCCGCGGTTGCGGTCCTGCTCCGGCTGATTAGAGTGACGGCAGCGGGCGAAGACCTGGCTTATCGTCTGGCGATCCAGCCGCGGAGCCTTTTGGTAGCAAGCGGCTTGTTATTCTTATCGTGCATCGCCACGGTGGCCTACAAATACGACGTGGAATGTCGTCTTGCACCGGACCACAAAAGAACACGGGCTGCATAACCTGGTAGGAGCGTGGCGCTCATTTGGCGTCCATGTCGATCGCGGCCACCAGTTCCTGTGGGCTCACAGTAGCCGTACCACGCTTCATGACGACAATGCCACCGGCATAGTTGGCGAGACGGGCTGCGGAATCGGTATCGGCACCGGCAGCCAGCGCGGCGGCAAAGGTGGCGATCACAGTGTCCCCCGCGCCGGTCACATCCGCCACCTGATCACTGCCAAAGATTGGGATGTGCACCGGTTTGTGACGGCGTTCCATCGCCATCATCCCATCGCGTCCGCGCGTAATTACCAGCGACTGCAACTTTAAGCGGTCCATAAGGGCCTTCCCTGCCGCCGCCAGCTTCCCGGTGTCGTCGCCGATTGTGATGCCAAGCGCGGCTTCGACTTCCGCCTCATTTGGGGTGGCCGCCGAGACATTCTGGTACTGAAGCAGCCGGTAGCGAGAATCCAGCAAGATCGGGATGCTCTTGGCGGCGGACCTCACCTGGTCAAAGATCGCCGGAGTTACCGCGCCATAACCATAATCGGAAAGCAGCAGCGCGTCGGAACCCCGCGCATATTCGCGGGCTGCCAGTACCAGTTCGCGTTCCGTGTGGGAGTTAGGAGGATTCTCCGGTTCGCGATCCACGCGCACCACCTGCTGGCGGTTCGTGTGCGCCATGCCTGCCAGAATCCGGGTCTTGGTCACGGTAGTGTAGCCCTTGACCCTGAAAATTCCGGCAGTTGGAATCTTTTTCTGGCGGAATCGCTGCAACAGCAGGCGCCCGGGCTCATCTTCGCCGACCACGCCTACGGGAAAGACATTCACCCCCAACTCGGCCAGGTTATAGATGGCGTTGCCGCCGCCTCCAGGAAGCACTGTGCGCTCGCGGTGCTTAAGGATCAGGACCGGCGCCTCGCGGGATACCCGCGTAATTTCGCCAAAAACAAACTCGTCAGCCACCAAATCGGCCAAAACAGTAATCGTGATCTGCGGAAAGGCTTCGATGATTCGCTTTAGCCGCTCGGATTTCAAAGCAGTCTCCAGTCTTCAGTCGCCCGCGAACTCGCCGGAATGAATCATTCTATAGGAGCATTCTCCGTTTCGCGTTTTTCGTTTTGCGTTTTACTCCTGAATGCGCGCAACGAGGAACATGTGACGCGGAACGCGGGTTAGTTCCCGTTTCGGCGTTCGGCAACCCGCTTGAGCATTGCCTCCATGGCGGCTTCAGGATCGATCAAGGTCATGCTTGTGCGCACAATGCAGAGCGGTTGTAGGGCACCGGCAAGTTCGCCAAGATTGATCGCATCCTTTTCGGTTGTCACAAAACCCGCAGCGCCGCTTCGTTCTTTGAGCGAAAGGAGTTTTTCCACATCTCTCAGTAAGTAAGCGTGGTGATCGGAAAAACTCTTCTCAGCCGCCGGAGCAATCCCTGCCGCCTGTAGTTGCTCAAAAAAGCGATGCGGACGGGCAATTCCACAGAACGCTATCGGCCGCAGGGGAACGTCGTCAAATTCAATTCTCCTGCGGACATGCCAGACAGGAACAGTTCCCAGGCGCCAGTCGCCAACCGTCTGGGAGAGGCGCCCGGATCCGGAACCCGGCGACTGCTCGGTTAGAACGATCGCATCGGCTCTACACAGCGCTTCAGGCGTTTCCCGCAGCCGGCCCAGCGGAAGCAAGCGGTCATGCAGGTCGTAAGCCGCGAGCATCACTATATCGAAGTCTCGCGCCAGCCTCCGGTGCTGGAAGCCATCGTCGAGCAGGTGCAACCGTGGGCCATGTTGCCTTTCGGCGAACAGGCCTGCCTGATAGCGGTCCGCGCCGACTATCACAGGCACGCCCAAGCTGCGCGCCAGCAGCAGGGGTTCGTCACCAAATTTCGTTGCCTGGCCGTTCGGATCCACCTCGGCTATCTCGTGCCCGCTACGACCGTATCCCCGCGTGAGGATATCAAAAGGGATTCCGCGCGCCATGAGTAGCTTGCCCAAAACGATCACAAAAGGAGTCTTGCCCGAGCCGCCCACGGACAAGTTCCCCACACTGATGACCGGCCCTTGCAACCGGCGCGCGTGCAGGATGCGCCGGTCGTAAAGCGCATTGCGAAGCTGCACAACTGCTCCATAAATGCCGGTCAGAGGGTTCATGGGATTGTATTCTCGGCCACAATCGTCTCCGTCCGTTGGCTGGCGTTCACCAATCGCTGCAAGGCATCGGCGGTGCGGGCGGTAGCGCCGGCGTGCAAATGAAGAGCGTCTTTAGCGCGTCGGCCCAGCGACTCGCGTTCCGCCTTATCAGCCGCCAACGCCAATAGAGTCGGAGCCAAGTCAGCCTTCTGCACCATGCGCACGGCATCTTGTTGCTGAAAAATGTGAATGATGTCGCGAAAGTTCTCTGTGTGCGGCCCGACCAATATGGGCACGCCGAAACTCGCGGGCTCCAGAATGTTGTGTCCGCCGCGGGGAACCAGGCTGCCGCCGACAAACGCGATAGTGGCCACGGAATAAACGGCCGCGAGTTCTCCGATCGAATCCAGCACCAACACTCCGCCGCGCAGGACTTCATTTCCGTCCATGGTCGATCGCCGCCAGGAAACAGCGTCGGGAACTGAACTGGCAAGTTGCGCTACCTCATCAAAGCGCTCCGGGCGGCGCGG
>JBEKOS010000514.1:0-3426 GCA_049521535.1 Terriglobales bacterium
GTTCGCAATCACAGACCAGGCTCGATCGACGTGTCTGGTCTTACTCAGTGTGCCGCCGGAATAGATGGGTAACCGGATGGTAATCATGCGAGCCGGAGCGGGAAACCCTCCGGCCCCTATTGGGAGCAAGAGTGTCGCTTGTAGCAAACCAACTCCCCGGTTGCGACCCCCACGGGAACGAGCGCCCATAGCCAATCCGGCGCGGGACTGGTAGGCGTGACCTGTGAACCCCCGCTGCCAATGTCTATGGCGATCACGACCCCGGCAACTGCCGCTCCGGGCAAGGCGCAAAAGGCCAAGCACTCCCAGTCGAGGTTGCGAATTCCCGCGCCGCCGGGAGCGGGCGGCTGATGACCCGACACACCTTTGTCCGACTCGTTCTTTTCCGGTTCCTGGCTGCTGTCCTGAAGAACTCGAAAGCGGACTGCTTCGGCTCGTGCGACCTTGACGTCATGGCCCTTGCCCTCCACTCGGACTGACCCAAGGTGGGTCGCCACGCTCACGAAGTCATCGCTGACCGAAATTTCCGCGTCGGTGCTGAGCACAGCGTCGGGCCGCACCGAAATGTCTTGCAGCGTCACTAGCAATGGGCTTCCGTGCTCGGGATGCCACAGCCTGAGGTTTCCTCGTTGTATGCCGGTGCTGGTCTCATTGCCCACTCGCATCAAGACCGCCTCGGTATTCGTGCCAAACGCCAGGCGGCCTCCCTGTTTCAGCATGACCTCGACGGCGCCGTCGTTAACCTTCAACTTCTCTCCGCTGAAGACGATTTGTGACGGCAGCGCTGGCTGCCCGTCGAGGGTCGCGTTCTGGCTCACGACCACAACGCCGATGATGTTCGGGTTTTGATCCGCGGGGACTGGCTGCGGAGGCTTCGCGAGAGACGGCTTGGGGAGAAAGAAAACGCAGATCAAGAAGACGCGAACGGACGCGTTGAAAAACCCCGCGCGAAAATTCGGTGCCATCAATAGCTCCTATCCGAAAACTTGCCCGCAGGGGGCTTGGGATGAATCTATCCAAGCGGTGTGAGCGGTGTCGTTCAGATCATCGGCTTCGTCCTTGCAAGCTACGGCTCAGCTCGATCCTGTTCCTCAAACATTCTAATGCTCATCCGGGTCACCCGGGCGACACAGCCTCGGAGCATGGGAATACCTTGCCTTCATTAACTTCGATGGACGATTGCGCATGGCCGTTCCAACGTGGTGGGCGGGTTGCTACGTCTTTTGAGGACTTGCCTCTATTTGCCCTAATCCAGGGAATCCGCTGCTCGCGAATTCGAGTCTCGTCGTCCCCGGCGTTCTTTCCAAAGGAGTTACCGGACATGACATCGGAACTTCTAATCCACCGATTCTTGGTCTGTAGCGAGTTGGCAACGTGAGAAGGCATTACGCCGTCTCATTTTCATGGAACCTGATTTTATCCATGTATGGCGGATAGAATCGCCGGAATGCACACTATAATTGACTACTCGCAGTCAGATTCTGCTTCACATCTCACGAGGGACAGACTTTATGAGTGAAATCAGCAAAATACCGTGCCGTATGATTCTGGCGGTCGCATCACTCGGCCTGGCGCTGGGGGTTGTAGGTTGCCAGCAGAAGAATGGCCTGCAGGAGGCCACCAATCAGGGCCAGCCGGTACCGTCCGACCAGTCGCAGGATCCGGCAGCCGCGGCCAACCTGCCCCCGGCGGACACGACCCAAGCGGCCGGGTCCACCGACCAGCAACCGGCCAACCAGCCGCAGCAGCAGAACGATCAGCAGCCTGCGCCCGCTGCCAACGATCAATCTGCTTCAAATCAGGCGCCGCAGCAGAGCGATCAGCAGTCGGCGCCGAATCAAAACGCTTCCAGCAACGACAATGAAGCCGGCTACGAGGATCAGAGCTATGGCCAGCCCGTGATGCAGGCCACGCAACCCCCGCCACCGTTGCCGGAATATACGCAGCCTGACTGCCCCGGCGATGGCTATCTGTGGACGCCCGGATATTGGAGCTATGCTCCTCAGGGCTACTACTGGGTGCCCGGCGCCTGGGCGCGACCGCCTGAAATTGGCATCCTATGGACGCCTGGATACTGGGGATTTGTCGGCGGTGCGTACCGCTACAACAATGGCTATTGGGGCCGGTATATCGGCTACTACGGCGGAATTAACTATGGGTTCGGCTACGTCGGGGTCGGCTATCAGGGCGGGTACTGGAATGGAAACCGCTTCTACTATAACCGGGCCGTAAACAATGTGAACATCAGCAACGTCCAGGTGTATAACCGCACGGTGACGAACACGGTCATCGTCAACCGCACCACCGTGACCATTACGAACAACCGGTCCAGCTACAACGGGCCGGGGGGCATCACTCGCCGGCCTCTGCCGACCGAACTTGTCGCACTGCGCCAGCAGCGCATTCCTCCCATGACCACGCAGTTGCAGGTGCGGCAGGAGGCGGCGCAGAACCGCGAGCAGTTTGCCGCTCTCAATCACGGGCGACCCGCGGTACTGGTCGCGGCAAAGCCTATCCCTGAAGGTAAACCGATCGCTCCCGTGATTCCCGCGCGCCCCGCCCCGGCCGCGCACGTGGCGCAGCCGAATCGCCTGCCGCCGCCGGCGTCAGAGTCCAGGCCGCAGGTTCAGGCGCGACCCCCTTTGCACGAGCTACCGCCCCGGCCCGCCCCGCCGCAACCGGCGCCGAGGACGGAGGCTGGGCCAGCCGCACCGCCGCCTGAACGACAGGCGCCGCGTCCGGCCCCGGAGCCTAAACCCCCGGAGCCTAAACCAAGGTCGGAGGCGCCTCGGGAACCGGCAAAACCTGAAACCAGAGAATCGCCCAAGCCAGCCCCGCCGCCGGCGCACCCGGCGCCAGAGGCCAAACCAAAGACCCCACCGGAGAAGGAAAAGCAAGGCGAAAAGGAAAAACCACACTGAACCGTTACGCCGAGAAAAGAACTTGTGATCCTGAGCGAAGATGTCATGCGGCTGCGCGGCACCACTGTGCATGAAAATGAGAATCAGCAGACCCTGGAAGTTTGTCATCCTGAGCGTAGCGAAGGACCTGCTGTTTTCCTATTTAAAGCAGAACAAAAGCAGGTCCTTCGCTACGCTCAGGATGACAAGTCCCTGGGTTAGCTGCACCTATTTTCATGGCAGCGAAGGATCTATGTATTTTGCGTGCGGCAGAAGAATGCATAGGTCCTTCGCTTCGTTCAGGATGACAAATCAATCTATAGGGCAGTAGCGGAGCTCCGGGCGGTTCGTAAGGAGAATCAATGCAAAAGCGTAAACTTGGAAACGGCAACCTGGAAGTCTCAGCTCTGGGCCTCGGCTGTATGGGCATGAACTTCTCGTACGGCGTGGTTCACGACAAGCAGGAGATGATTGCCCTTCTGCGGACAGCCGTCGATCGGGGCATCACTTTCTTCGATACCGCCGA
>JBEKOS010000515.1:0-3424 GCA_049521535.1 Terriglobales bacterium
AGCCTTCCTGCAATTGAAAACTGAGCGTCGGATCGTGACGGACCGCTTTCACGACCTCGATGACGTATTCTTCGGGCTTAACTTCGGCAGCGCAAGCGTGATATCCTCGCAGCCGCGCGCCCGCGCGAATCCGCCTCAGCCTGAGCGATTCGGTAAGATTGCGCCGGAACGCGTAGAGTTTGTCGCCGATGCCGTGATGCTGCAGAGTGGGATCGACGATGACTTCCGCTCCGTATAACGTGTGCCCGCGGGCGGGGTCGTGATTGGTGAACATGCCGTCGGCAGTAAACCGCTCCCAGTCATCCAGCATGTGGTAATCGTCCCAATCGACAATCAGGCTGGCGGCCATCCCTACCACCGCCTCGCCCGGTTCGAGCACGGCAACGCACTGCCCTTCCGGGAACACGCGCAGGTGCGACGATAACTGCTCGGCGTTCCAGGGCGGCGTGTCAGGATAAATTCGCCGGCAAAGCTCGGTGATGCCGTCGAAATAATGGGGCGCCAAACTGCGGACGCTTACTTGAGATGTTGGGTCGGCCATTCGATCTCTGCCTCCTGGTCATGAATTGGCTGGAGCGGCGGGTGGGCTACCCTGCCCTCCAGCTTTGAAGTACCTGCAAATGCGCATCCCGTGCGGGCTTCCTTTGCCGGCGGGCCTCAAGTAATGATAGCGAAAGCGGACCGGAGCCACACTTTTTGGATCACCAAGGTGGTGCCGCAGCGGCGAATGGCCGTGCACTATCTTGCCGCAAGCGCGGCGCAACCGTCCAACTGCAGTTCGATCTGTTTGAGCAACTGGCGATATTTCGGGCTGCCCACGCCCTCGATGTTGCGGCGAAACTCGTCGACCGACAGCTCATTGGGTAGATCAACCGATGGCGGGAAAAAATCGTCCGGTTTGAAACTGCCTCGCAGGCGTGACTGCATGGCTTGCGCCGCCGCCTCCGAAGCGGTTGCCGCCGAGGCAAACCGTACGCCGGCACGGTCCGCCAGAATGTCTCCGAAGGAGAAGCCGCTGCCCCGCGTCAGCGCGTCAAGCTGCTCTTTCATGGTTCCGGCAGCGTCGCTAACCAGCGGACTCCCGAGCAGCGCCAGCGCGGCACTGAGGGCATAGTGCCGCGGCCAGTCGTCGCGCCCCTGCAGGGTCGAGGTCAGGCCAATCGCGGCCGCCTTCCTGACCAGGTCGGAATCGGGATCCAGTCCGGCAAAGTGAGCCAGTTTTGTATGTCCGACCGCAATGCCCCACGCCAGAATTGACGCGTGGTTGTGTTGGACCGCGCTTTCACCGGCGGGCTCGCCGCTTGCGGAAGAGAATGCAGCCTGCAGCACGGCGCCGAACCGGGCGTCGCCTTTGGCAAGGCCGGGGCCGGCCGCAACGATCTGCTGAAGCTGCGCTTCGGTGGCGCGGGACAATTCCGTAGACGTGCCCCTGGTCAGGCCCCAGACCGCGAGGGCCAGGACCGGCACGGCAACCAAAAGCGTGATCGTCCATCGCCGGTACAGGAACGCAATCCCCAGCACACTGCCGGCGAAGCATGCGCCGACGGGCACAACCGCGTTGATCCACACCGGCAGATGGCCGGCTTTAATGGCGCCGATGATGAATCCAACGACGATAACCACAACCGGGGCGACGGCCATCTGCCATGCCCGTCCGGTCCGGGACCGCGAGCGTCGGATGACGAAAGCAGCCAGCACGCCCAGTGCGCCGTAAAACGCGGCCTGCAATCCCAACGCGGCGATTAGGTACGCTGCATGCAGGCTGACTTCCGCGTGTGCGGCGAGGTTGTCCGCCAGCCAGTCCGGCGGCAGGAGAGGCGCGGGCAGAATCAGCAGCGCCAGCAGAATTGCTGCCGCAGCAGGAATGTTAAGTCTGGAGCTCAGTTTGTTCACAATGGATTGACCCTGGGGCTAGATGCGATTCTCGTTTCATTCGACAACGTGTTCTCCGCGATTTTGGCGCTACGGTCGAGGGCAACCAAACGTCAGATGTCGATACTCCCGCCGGATTGTAATTGAGCCGGGATAAGAATGCGATTAGTCTGCGCCTTGTTTGAGAACCTCGTAGAGGTAAGCCAGATCCAATTGGCCTTTGCCGGCCTTTACGGCCCGTTCGATGAGCCGAAGTTGCGGGTCGGCAAAGGTGTGATCGACCCGATGTTTCTCGCACCAGCCAATAAGTTCCCGGGGCGCTACCGCCCAGGTTTCAAGCGAGGCTTGCGTGTTCTCGTAATCTTTGCCTTGAATCTTCTCGCAAAGATCGGCGAGCGCGGCCTCAATGGCCGGCTGCCTTATCAGTTGATTGGTCGACTCATAGTTGTTGACGTTGACGACGACGATTTCAGCGTTGCCGACCGCTGCCAGCACGCCTGGTGCGACGCGCAGACCGAGCCGCGACAAAGGTTCTGTCTTTGACGAGGTGCGATTCCATACGGTTGTATCAAATCCTCTGTTATGGAGCGCAGTTGCAAGCGCAGATCCCATACGCCCCGCCCCAATGACTGTGACCTTTTGATTCATAGCACCCTCCCGAAGGCACCTGACTCAGCCAATCTCTGATGGATTGTTGCTGAAATTTAAAACATTCAGGATTAACATGCGCGCGATGGTTCCTGTACTCCTGAAAATTCTTTGCAAATTCCCATGGATTCTTCTCAGGGTAACATCCGGCGCTCCACCGCGGCGCCGCCATGACCGGCGCCTGCCGCAAGGCATTGTGAATAATCCAGGCGGAGGGACGACCGAGATGCGCTCACAATCCCGCGTTAAACGCACGCGCAAAACCACGTGTGGGGCGAACACCGGGCGCCTGCACTGAGGACGGTAGCATCGTACCAACCGCCCCTTGAGGGCTGATCTGCTCAAGGGTGATCTCCGGCAGGAGTCTTTTTCGGGGCTAAGTGATTCAGACCATTGACAGTGGCCAAGCGGCCAGACAGGGTGGCCAAATGGCCACTCTGATTTTTGTACTTAAACCGTGTGGAATCATCACAGTGTCCAAGTGGCCAAGCGGCCAACCCTATTTTTTGTCCTCTGCCTTTTCCTCTTACTTGTGTTCGGCTGCTTCCGGCAGGGACCAAAAATGCTCATCGCCGATTTTCTGGTAAGCCACCCGGACACGCGCTCTCGCACGCCTGAGAGTGCGTTCGCTAATGCCCTGCCGCTTTGCCCGCTTGCGGACAAAAAGGCCTTCCCGCGGTCCGGCCGCGAGTTCGCTGCGCAGGAATTCCACCGCCGTGAGCAGTGCGGATGCCTCCACCGGTCCCGGCTCGGGTGCAAGAATGACCTCAGGAGTGAGCGGGCTTGCGCCGCTCCAGAGAAAAGCGCCTTCCGCGTCGATGGTGTATGCCAGGCTGGGTCCCGGCATCCCGCAACCGGAACGCAGATGCAGGAGGGCGCGCTGGGCGGTGGCGTCGTCGGGATC
>JBEKOS010000516.1:0-3404 GCA_049521535.1 Terriglobales bacterium
CAAACTTCGGAATCCGCTTCAATCAGCGTCAATCAGCGGTCAAATGCTACCATACTGATCCGCGGTGGCAGGGTGATTGATCCCTCGCAAGAACTCAACGAGCTGGCGGATGTGCTGCTGATTGACGGCAGGGTTGCGGAGGTCGGCAGGGTCACAAAGCCTGCTGATGAGATAAGCGAAGTCATTGATGCGCGTGGGCTGATCGTTGCGCCCGGGTTTATCGACCTTCATGTGCATCTGCGCGAACCAGGACAATGGCAGAAGGAAACGATTGCGTCTGGAACGCAGGCCGCGGCCGCGGGGGGATTTACCTGCGTCTGCGCCATGCCTAATACTTCGCCCATCAATGATCTGCCGGCCATCACACGCTGGATGCAGGAACCGGAACGCGGTGCGGTAGTTCAGGTCCTGCCAGTCGCGGCGGCTACTGTAGCGAGCCAGGGCGAACGTCTGACGGATTATTTTGCGCTCGCCGAAGCCGGTGCCGTAGCGGTGACTGATGACGGCAAGCCGTTGCTGGAGGACCGCATCATGCGGGAGGCGCTGCGGGCTGCGATGGCCGTCGGGCTACCCCTGATGCAACATGCGGAGGATACTCGGCTGACCGAATCCGGGACGATGAATCAAGGCCCGACCGCATTCAGGCTTGGACTTCATGGCATGCCGGGCCGGGCGGAATCAGATATGGTCGAACGCGACCTCGAGCTGGCAAGAGAAATCGGCGCGCAATATCACGTGGCGCATCTGTCTACCGCCGCGGCGCTCGACGTAGTGCGCCGAGGGAAGCAGGCTGGTCTGCGTGTGACCTGCGAGGTCACTCCCCATCATTTCACTCTTTGCGACGAAGACATTGTTCCTTATGACACCCATTTCAAAATGAATCCGCCCTTGCGTTCCCGGGAAGACCGCGCGGCGTTGTTGCAAGGACTCGCCGACGGCACCGTGGATGCCATTGCCACTGACCACGCTCCTCATGCGCCGCACGAAAAAGCTGTGGAATTCGACCGGGCTCCGTTCGGCATTATCGGGCTGGAAACGGCGTTGGCCTTGGCAATCACTCAACTGCATATCGGGAAACGCGTTTCCTTGGACCGCATCGTGGAACTGCTGGCCACGAACCCGGCGCGCATAATCGGCCAGGACAAGGCCGGTCGCGGGACGCTCAAGCGCGAATCGATTGCCGATGTCACACTCTTCGATCCTGCTGCCAGTTGGCGCTACAGTGCCCGCGACGGACGGTCCAGAGCGCACAACACTCCTTTCGACGGCTGGGAGCTGACGGGAAAAGTCGTAGCGACAATTGTTCGGGGGAAAATCGTCTATCGCGCCTAGCGCAGCACTATTCTTTCGCAAATAACATGCGGTCCAGTCCGCGCACCAAGCCTCGGATGCCTGTTACTTTGCGAACTGCGAGCAGCGTACCACTCACGTAAGGCGCTGCGCCATTCCCGGAGTCGTGCCGAATGGTGAGGCGCTCGTCGGCAAGACCGAAAATTACCTCGAACGAACTCACGAAACCGGGAAGCCGCACGGAATGTACCTGCGTTCCGGAGATGTTTGCGCCCCGCGCCTCCTTGGCGCCGTGCGTTTGTTCGAGGGGAAAGCCAATCTGGCTTGGTCCGATGCCAGCGAGTTCCTCGGCCAACTCGCGCGTTGTGCCGCTGGGGGCGTCGGGCTTATCCGCCCGACCATAGTCAATCAATTCCCAGGAAGGCACATGC
Organism: Terriglobales bacterium; assembly: GCA_049521535.1. Taxonomy (GTDB): domain Bacteria; phylum Acidobacteriota; class Terriglobia; order Terriglobales; family Acidobacteriaceae; genus CAZUCM01. The sequence goes on from JBEKOS010000516.1 coordinate 1,722, forward strand.
CGGGCGGCAAACATGGCAAAGTGCTTGGCTAAGGCCGCGGTGATCGAAAAATTGCCGGCGGCAATCACGCCAAGATTACTCATGGCCGCTTCCGTCTCAATCTCAGTCAAGTCCGATGCGGACAGACCCGAGGTGCCGATCACTGCGTGCACGCCGTGGCGAAGGGCATCTAAAGCCCTTTGCTTGACGGAATCGGGTCCCGTATAGTCCACCAAGACATCCGTAGGGCGCTTTAAGGCATCATCAAGAGAGGGTGTGAGGTACACTCCGGTCGCCGACAGGCCAAGAACGGCTCCTATATCTTCGCCTGCTCTTCTTCTGGCGATGGCGCCCGCGAGCGTGAATTCCGATGACTTCAGGATGTGGCGAACTAGAAGGCTCCCGACCCAACCGGTTGCCCCGGCGATACATACTCGAATCGGCTCAGCGGAGGTTTGGCTCACCTGGTTCAGCACTAGAAGACGCCTTCAATATCGAGTAGTATAACCAGTTCGGCGACAGTATGGAGAAATCGCGGTGACAATGCTTCCTGGCCAAAATGTGCGCATGATTACTCGCAATCAGAAACTGGAGTTGTCCAATTCCGATACTGACCATCTCCGCGTTGCCGATGCGCTGCAGGCTGTTTGCAAATCGTTTGCGGAAAAGCTGAGGGATGCTCGAATAGAGTTGGTCCAGAGCTACGATTATGATGCGGTCGTGGCGGCTGATCCAGGCGAGTTTCGCCAGGTCCTTACCTGCCTGATTTCCAATGCGATCGACGCGATGCCCAATGGAGGTTCTCTCCATCTTGAAATTCACAGTGACGGGAAGGTTGTGCAGATTGTGATTGCAGACACTGGTCAGGGCATTCTCCCCGACACGCGGCCGTATATATTTCAGCCGTTCTATACCACCAAGGGTGATAACGGGGTTGGGATTGGATTATGGATCGCCCGTGGCATCGTCGAAAAGGCAGGCGGCTCGATTGAGCTGGAGAACCTGGGGGCGCAGTCAAGGTGCGGCGCCCGCTTTCTTATTCAGTTACCTGCCGCAAACGCTCGATTGCATACACTCGAAGAGCGGGGCGCGGCGTAACGTCTCTCCTGCCCGCGAGCTCGATCAGGGCACTCCAAAGAAAGTAAGTGCCTGCGAGCCTAATGGATCAGGTTGGCCCCGTTGTTTTGACGCTTCTCCAAGACCCGTTCGACCAAGCCCTCAATCATTGGCATGAAGTTTTCATGGGTAGACTGTCCGGCAGTCTGCAGCGCCAGGTGAAGTTCCATGCTCCGCGCCGGCTGGACCGAAGGAATGCGCACAGGATCGGGCGAGCGTAAATAGGACAGCCAGATGATGCAGGCCGCGTTATAGGAGAATGCCTTCAACAAAGTAAATGCCATGGCGCCCGACGATCCGCCAAGGGCACTAAGAACGGTGAAGTAAAGCAGGTTCCCTGCAGCGAAAACCCCAAAGCCTAAAGCAACGCCAAAGATGTGGGAGCGCGAAGTGAGGCCAACCATCCCAGAGAACAGGAACAGGAACAGGACTATGCCAATCTGCATCACGTACACGCTACGCTCCAAAACTAGCATGATCTGCGTGAATCGACCATAGGCGCCTATATTACCGGCGGAAATCATCCCAACGAATGCAACCAACAGCAATACGATTGAGACCCACCTAAACAGCACCTGGGCCAGGTCC
>JBEKOS010000517.1:0-3394 GCA_049521535.1 Terriglobales bacterium
GCTAACCTGGACCGGCGGGCGCGCGAGAAAATTGAAAATCAGCGCCGTACCATCCTCGAAGGCTCGCAGGAGTGGGACATCCTTTACCGCAAATACTACGCTGAGGAAATCAAGAAGCTCGGGCTTTAGCTGGCGATCAGCTTTCAGCCGTCAGCCAGCAGGGGCATGCAACCTCGACCCAAGATCAGGCCAACTGCGGAAGTCCAGCAACCAAAGAACAGGCTGCGTGATCGCTATAGGCTGTTCGCTGAGCGCTGAGTGCTTATAGCTGAAGGCTGACAGCTCAATGCTAACTGCTGATTTTCTGACGCATGCTTCCATCAAGTGTGGCTTTGATCTTGCCGGCATCGCACCACTGTCGAGCTTTCCTGAGCTGGACTACTTTCAACAATGGATCGAGGGCGGGCGTGCCGGAGAAATGGGGTACCTGGCCGCCCGCGATGCTGAAGGCAACTTGAAGCGAACGGCAGTGAGTCGCGCATTTCCATGGGCGAAGTCGGTAATTGTCTGCGCAGTCAATTACAACACCGCTGAGCGTCACACGTTTCCCGTTCCTCATTCCACGCACGGTCCAAGGGAACATGAGACGCGAAACGAGAAACGTGAATCGAGCGAGGGCTGGATTTCCCGATATGCCTGGTCGAATCGCGATTATCATGACACCTTGATGGCACGCCTGCGCCGACTGGAAACACGACTGCAGGAAGCTTTCGGCCCCCTGGAAACCCGCTGCTATGTTGATACCGGCCCCTTGATCGAACGCATCTACGCCCGCTACGCCGGGGTTGGCTGGGTGGGAAAGAACACCTGCATCATAAACCAGCGGATCGGATCCTGGTTGTTTCTGGGAGTGATTCTCACCTCGTTGCCGTTTGCTCGCCAACAACAAGATGAGCACACTCCGGAACTGCTAACTGGCAATCGGCGGCCGGCAACTCGTGAGGACTGGCAACTGGCTCCCGACCGCTGCGGCACTTGCACGCGCTGCCTAGACGCGTGTCCGACGGATGCCTTTCCAGGGCCTTACCAGCTCGACGCTTCGCGCTGCATTTCATATCTCACCATCGAGCACCGCAGCGAACTTCCAGAAGACTTGCGCGCCGGAATGGGACGGCACGTTTTCGGTTGTGATATTTGCCAGGATGTCTGCCCCTGGAATCGCAAAGCACCTATCAGCGGATCACCTGATTTTCAGGCCCGCTCAGAGTTGGTGAATCCTAATCTCCAATGGCTGGCCACCATCAGCGACAAAGACTTCCAGGGGACGTTTCGCGGTTCGCCCATCAAGCGCGCCAAACGCACGGGCTTGCGGCGCAATGCAGTGGTTGCTATGGGCAATAGCGGGAACCGCGGTTATCTCCCCTTGTTACGGGAACTGGCGAACGATCCCGATGCAATGGTGGCCCGCCATGCGCAATGGGCAATCGACCGCCTGGCCCGGCAATCACGAACTACTGACGCTGTTGGTCACAAATGAAATAGCCCTCCCGTGCAATTCACCGGGAGGGCTTTAGGAGAAATAAAGCTGTTGTGCCGTGCCGTTACCCGGCGCGCATGACGTTAGCTGCCTGCAAACCCTTTGGGCCTTCCATCAATTCGAATTCTACTGTCTCGCCCTCGTTCAAGGTGCGATAGCCGTTAGCCTGGATGGCTGAAAAATGCACGAAGACGTCTTCTCCACTTGCACGTTGGATGAAGCCGTATCCCTTTGCGCCGTTAAACCACTTTACCGTGCCTTTCTCTTTCACAAAAAACTCCTTGATCTCTCCGGGGTCTAAAGCTGGTTAGGGCATCATATTTAGGAATCCCCGGCTCGCGCAAGAAAAAAGTAGGCCCGCAGCTAAGGAAAACCTCTTATCATGCGTCAGAAATACACTAGAAATGGAAGGAACATGCCTCAGACTCCCGGCAATCCACCTGCTACGAGGACGTTCGCCGCAAATTCTGCCGCGAGCCGGGGCATTCTGAATCCGTATTTTGGACGGAGCGTCCAATCCCTCTAACCCTGTAAAGGTTGTCCGATGGCCACCAGTGGGGTATTGCAATGCCAGACATTACTCATTCGATCGCGATTAACGCCAAGATTTTGCGCGTCTTTAAGCTGATCTCGTCCGCCGACGGTTTATCGCGCTGGTGGGCTGAGGATGTGACCGTAATCAGCCGGGCACCCTTCTTAGGGTTAGCTTTCGACGACGTAGTTGGATTGGGGTTTTTCAACCGTGCCACAATTTACCGGCTGCGGCTGGTGCGCTCGATCCCGCGGCGCGATGCGAAGCCGCACGAATTGGAATGGGCCTGTGAAAGCGGCAAAGAGTGGAGCGGCACACGCCTGATCTTTCGCTTAGCAGACGACGGACCAAGGACACGCGTCCGCTTCACCCACGCGGACTGGCAAGCGGCGACCGACTACTTCGTTGATTGCAACACCACCTGGGGAGCCCTGATGTTCCGGCTGTAAGCGGCGGCGGAATCGGAATCCATGACGCCGCTATTCACTCGGACCGGAATGGCATGAGTGAAATACTCACCGGCGTCGTGTTCCGGCGAGTATTCTACTCAGTGAATTGTCTGATCTGGCAGTTGCAATGCTACTTCGCTTTCTGCGCATTGATGAGCATTAGCACGTAATTGTTCTTTACAGCCTGGAACTCGGAGGGAGCCGGACAGGAACCGTCCTCCGCCTTGCGCTTGGCGGCCAGCAGTTCATAGGACGAACCGCTCGAATAGCGGAAACAATATTCCTGCTCGGTATTAGTTACGGGCAGCAAATTTGCACCGGGAGCGCCCTCGGACTGCATGACCGCCAGAGCCCCTGTGCGCTCATAGCCGGCGCTCTTGCATCTGGCCAGATCCGGCTCCTTGGTTTCGTTAAACTTCAAATCAATATGGGCGATCTGCTCCGGGCTCGTATCTTTTGACCGGCCGAAGAACCCCTTCTTGACTTTGGTGCGCGGCAGAATTACGTCGATACTCATCGTGTCCGCGATGCCGTTGCCTGAATTCAATACGAAGCCTGAGGCCACCCCGTATTCCATCCCCAGGGACATGCGGCCCCTTTCGTCGCCGGCAACCGACACCACCTGAGAGGATGGGTTCGCCATGGCTTGCCCGCCGGCCGAGGTATCAGGAGAAACTGTTCGGACCCTGACGCCAGCCGTTTGCTCGCTGGAAAACCAGCCTTTCTTGCGTTCCGTAAATACACGGCGCACGAAAACGGTTACTTTTTCCGAAGACGCGTCAATACAATGCGCCCCTGAGGTGTCGTCCACCCGGATAATGACGGTACCCGAGCTTTGGGCCACGGCATTGGCTGTCCAAAATATTAAGGTCGCACTCCCCAGCACCAGGGAGCATAAGAACTTATGCTTCTGCATTGTTTTCTCCTAATATAGAG
>JBEKOS010000518.1:0-3394 GCA_049521535.1 Terriglobales bacterium
CAAAGAATAGATAGGCGAGCCCAACGAGCAGTTTCCAGTACAAGCTGCCGCCGCGATGGGCGTGAAAAGCCAGGATCACATGGACCCCACCCGCAAAAACAATCAGCCACGCAATTACCATATTGACCGCCACGGCGGCAAAGGCCGGCGAATCAACCGCCATCATGCCGAAGATAATCAGCAATACTCCCCACACAATGGACCATGCCGAAGCTTGACGCACAATTTCCAACGGACGATTTTCTTGCATAGAGGCCTCCTTAGAATTGCGGACTAATCTTATCGCAAAAACACAACAAAGTGAGAGCGCAGGAATAATTCCCATCATCCAATCAGCCTGGCAGATAACCCTATGAGCTTTGCAATCGGAGTGGACCTGGGCGGCACCAATCTGCGCATCGCCGCAGTCAGCGAACAAGGCGAGTTGCTGGAAAAAATCACCACGGGCACGCATGTGCGGCTGGGGCGCGACGCGGTCATTAACGAGATGACGGCTGCGATTTCACGACAGGCAGCCAAATTCAGCCGATCACAAGAACTGCTGGGAATCGGGATCGGCGTGCCCGGAATCATCGACGCACACACCGGGATGTTGCGCGAATCGCCGAATCTTGCCGGTTGGAATGACTATCCGGTTCGTGACGAGATCGAACGTCGCCTGGGCTCGCCCGTGGCGCTAGAAAACGACGCTAATTGCGCCGCCTTGGGCGAAGACTGGCTGGGAGCCGCAAAGGCTGCTGATCACATGTGCATGATTACGCTGGGAACCGGCGTCGGCGGGGGCATCGTCCTCCATGGAAGGGTATGGCATGGACTGACCGGCATGGCAGGCGAACTTGGCCATATCACTGTCGATCCCAATGGACCAAATTGCCCCTGCGGCAATCGTGGTTGCGCCGAACAGTTCGCTTCAGCAACCGCCATCATGCGCATGGCGCATGCAGCCATCGCCGGCGGCAAGTCCGAGGCCTTGAAGCGCGCAGCGGGCGACCCGAACGCCGAGTTCAATTCGAAGGCGGTCTACGAGCTTGCCGTTCAGGGCGACCAGGCCGCGCAGGAGATATACCACACGGTCGGCTGGGCATTGGGAGTGCTGCTTGGGGATCTGGTGAATGCGCTTAATTTGCAGATGTATGTGATAGGCGGAGGCGTGTCTGCTTCCTGGGAGGTTTTCGCGCCGGCTTTGTTTGAAGAATTGCAGCGTCGCTCTTTCGTTTATGCTGCGACCGCCCCGAATGATATGATCGCTTCCGTTGCCGAAGGTGCATCAGCCACGCTGAAGCCACTTGGCACAAGTCCGCGGACCATTATCACGCACGCTGTTCTCGGAGGAGACGCCGGCCTCTACGGCGCGGCCAGATTGCCAATGCTTCCCGTAGACAAAATGTAAGAGTTAAGATTTTGAACATTAAGAATTCTTTCGTGACTGCGCGCGATGCTCTGCGTAAGCTGCCTCTCGTTCTTAATTTTGAAATCCTAGCCCTGCAATGCACCGGCAGGTTCCAATGCGTGCTTTAGCACTTCCAGGCAGCGCCTATTCTGTTCTGGCGTTCCGATCGAAATGCGTATGGCGTGCGGCGCTCCCCAAGCTCCGCCGAGCGGGCGCACGATGACTCCCATTTCTTGCATGCGCGCCACCACCCGGGCTGCATGTTCGCCTATTTCAACAAACAGGAAATTTGCCCAAGTCGGTGCAACCCGCAGTCCCATCCCCTCCAGGCCCTTCGTCAGACAGGCAACGCCTTTCGCGTTGTTCTCAAGTGTTCTCACGATGTGTTTTGCATCTTCTAGTGCCGCGATTCCTGCAGCTTCGGCCAGAGCCGAAATGGAAAAGGTATTGCGCATCCGCGCGAAGACTGAAACCAATTCCGGCGGCCCGAAACCGTAGCCGAGGCGCAATCCTGCAAGACCCTGCGCCTTGGAGAACGTGCGTAGCACAACGACATTGCGCCCGTCGCGAACATAATCCAGCGAGCGCGAATACTCGACTCCTCGCAATTCTGCGAAAAACTGGGCAAATTCGTGATAGGCTTCATCCAGCACGACCACGACATGTGCCGGCAGCCGATCAAGAAATTGTTCAATTGACTTGGGTTCGAGCATGGAACCGGTCGGATTGTTAGGGTTGGCAATAAAGACGATCCGCGTTCGCTCGTCGATTGCCTCGCGGATGCCATCCAGATCATACCCATACTTCCGGGTAGCCACTTGCCTTAACGTGCTGCCGGAAGCCTGAGTGGCGATGGCATAAACCAGAAATGACTGGTGGCTCGTGACCGCATTTAGACCGGGCGCAAGCAGACAGCGCGCGATGATATCCAGCAACGGCGTCGTGCCCCCGGTCACCAGCGTACTTTCCTTCGAAATACGATGCCGAGAGGCAATCATGTCGCGCAGCTCGGAAGCGTCAACATCGGGATACAAGTGAACGAACGGAGCGGCCGCATGGATTGCTGCCACCGCAAGCGGCGACGGTCCCAATGGATTCTCGTTCGAGGCCAACTTGATGCACGGAACCCCACTCTCGCGTTCGGCAAGCTTCAGTGGTTTTCCGGGTGCGTAGCCAGGCAGTCTTCGGATGTGCTCAGGCAGTAATTCGTCAAATTTTCCCATGACCCTTCCCTTTACTCTTCTTACTCTTCCCTTTTCCGTAACGCCCAACCCGTCTTGTCTCTCCTTTGGCGGGAGGGCGGGAACGACTCTTTAACGCTGCCCACTTTGGTTGAGTCTGCGAGCGAGGGTGCGAGTCATCCGCGCCAGTCGCCCGAGATTCCTTCGTGGGGCGCTCACGGTCAGGGCGCGATGGAGCAACCGGCTCGAAATTTGCTGTGCGTCGCCTCCATCCACGGCCTGTCTTCCCGCCAGCAGGCAGACGTGAAACTTTGTTTGACGCGGTCCATTGAGGTCGTCCTTCAGTGCGGCGGCGTGCAGAGCCCTCACCGGGTGTCCTAAGTGTTCGCGCCGATCGTTCTCGGGCGGGGCTAGAAAGAGCAATCGGCCGGAAGTTCGCCGGGCGGTACCGCCCGTCACGCTGGTTTTCGCCAGTCGCCGGCATATGCGAACCACTGGCTGGCGCTACAAATTGAGGTCGACTTTGAGAACGGCGCTGCGGATCACGTGTGCCCACAGGCCCGAATGCCCTGGTTGGACGCTCTCGTTCGACGCGCAGATGAGCAACCGGTCGGGAGTGCTCCAGCCGAAGCAATCTTCCGACCTCCATTGGAGTAAGCCGGCGGTGTTCGCCGGTTGGAACGTCAAGCTCCAAAGGCCCGTAACGCACGCGCTTGATTTTCTCCACCCGGTGTCCGATGTGTTCGAACATGCGCCGGATCTGGCGATTGCGCCCCTCGGTAAGCGTGACCTCAAACCACGGATTCTCGGCTTCACGGCTCAC
>JBEKOS010000519.1:0-3393 GCA_049521535.1 Terriglobales bacterium
TCGCGCTCGGGATCGCGGACCACCTTCTCCACGACCCCAACCGGCAGCCCACGCGGGAAGATCAGATCACCGCCGGCCGTCAAAACCTTCTCGCCCGGCTGGATGCGGTTATCGGCCAGTATGCCGACAATCTGCAGTTGACCTGCCGCGTTGCCGCGCAGAATGCCGCGAATACGAGTGGTTTCAAGAATCACGCCCGCACCGCTGGTCTGGTCATTGATGGCCAGCACCTGCGCGGAGTGCGGAAAGACGTCGCGGATTTTGCCCACAATTCCATCCGCGGTAATCACCGCCATGTCGGGGCGAAGGTGGTAGTCGGCGCCCTTGTCGATGTAAAAGACGTGCGATTGATCGCTGCCGCTGGAACCGATAGCCTGCGCCGGAACCGTTTTGTAGATGTATTTCTGCTGGAAGTCGAGCAACGCCTGCAGCCGCTGGCCCTGGCGGGCATCCTCAAGCAGCGCGGCCTGCTCTAAGCGCAGCCGGTCGATGGTTTGCTGCATGTCCTTGTTCTGCTCGCGCACGTGGCGCAGGTCAATGTAGTTCTGCCAGAAGCCCGCAGTCCCCAGCTTTGACATATGGATCAGCCGCTCCGGAGGGGTAACCAGCGCACTGGCCCACAAGCGGATCAGCCTCACGCTGGACATGTCCTCTGTATCGAGCGTATTGTGCCCCGCGCCCGTCTGGCGCACCTGCACGGCCAAGCCGATGATCTGCGCCAGCAGTATGCCCAGCAGCACCAGTAGGTTTCGATAGCGGATGAAGAACGATTCCATGGCTTCGAAGAGCAGGGACTGAGGGACTAGGGACTAGGGACCAGGGAAAACAATGAGTGGAGGCTGATGGTCTTACGCATTTCTTTCAAGCTAGTCCCTAGTCCCTCAGTCCCTAGTCCCTCGTTAGTCAATCTTGATCTTGCGCAGCAACCGGAAGTCAGAGAGCATTCTGCCCGTGCCCAACACCACCGAGGCCAGCGGATCGTCGGCCACCGAGACGGGCAGGCCGGTCTCTTCGCGGATACGTTTGTCGAGGTTCTTGATCAGCGCGCCTCCACCGGTCAGCACGATGCCGCGATCGCTGATGTCGGCCGACAGCTCCGGCGGGGTCCGCTCCAGGGCTACGCGGATTGCGTTCATAATCACCGCAATGCACTCGCCCAATGCCTCGCGGATCTCGCTGTCGTCGATGGTAATGGTCTTGGGAACGCCCTCGATCAGGTTGCGGCCCTTGATCTCCATGGTCAGCGGCTTATCGAGCGGGAACGCCGAGCCGATCTCAATCTTGATATGCTCCGCGGTGCGCTCGCCGATGAGCAGGTTGTATTTGCGCTTGAGGTAGTTGGTAATGGCCTCGTCCATCTGGTTGCCGGCCATGCGCACGGAGCGAGAGTAGACAATGCCCGACAGCGAAATGACGGCAATATCCGTCGTCCCGCCGCCGATGTCGACCACCATGTTGCCCGAGGGTTCCGTAATGGGAAGCCCGGCGCCGATTGCCGCCACCATGGCCTGCTCGACGAGGTAGACCTCGCTGGCCTTGGCACGGTAAGCGGAATCCTCGACCGCTCGTTTTTCAACCTGCGTAATCTCGGACGGGACGCCGATGACGATGCGCGGATGCACCAGCATCTTGCGGTTGTGCGCCTTCTGGATGAAGTAATTGAGCATCTTCTCGGTGATTTTGAAGTCGGCGATGACGCCATCCTTCATGGGCTTGATGGCCACGATGTTGCCGGGCGTGCGGCCCAGCATCTCCTTGGCCTCTTTGCCCACGGCCTCCACTTCGCCGGTGTTTTTGTTGATGGCCACAATGGAGGGTTCGTTGACCACGATGCCCTTGCCGGCCGCGTAGACCAGAGTGTTGGCGGTGCCGAGATCAATGGCCAGATCGCTCGAAAACATGCTGAACAGCGAGCGAAACCCGTGTGACCGCGAAGAGCGGGATGGATAACCGTTCAATGACATTGGGAAACTGGTTCTACCTCAAAGTGTATTGTACGGCCACAGAGCCCTGTCCGCACCGAATCCCCGCAAAGCCTGCAGAATCCAACATCGCAATGCGCCCCGGTTGCGCTAAACTTGTGGATTGTCGAGGCGGTTTTCCGCATTTGGGAATGAAAGTCTCCGGCGCCTCTTCCCCATTCCCTGGCCCTCGAGGCCACATTTCTTGAGATTCGCGCTACAATCTTCCCATGAGCCGCACCGCCGCCGAGATTCTCGAAGACGCCCGCCAACTGCCCCCAGGCGAATTCGATTGGCTCCTTGGAGAACTTCTGCAAGAGGGCGACGGCTCAAGCGATGCGGAAATTGACGCGTCCTGGAAAGCCGAGGTTGAGCGGCGAGTGGCCGAGGTTGAGGCAGGGACTGCGGTTACCTATTCCTGGGAAGAAGTCGAAGCGCCGTTGCGTGCCAGGTTGGCCAGGTGAAGCGGAAACGCCTCCGGGTTCATTCGCAAGCGCAAGAGGAAATCAACGAGGCGTTTGAATGGTATTTCAAACGTAGCCCTGAGGCAGCCGAAGCGTTCCTCGCGGAAATTGGAACATGCCTGAAGAAGATCGTTTCCCATCCGCAAATACATTCACCTTATACAAGACACACGCGAAGAGGTATGCTCGCGAAATTCCCATATTCTGTGATCTTTCTCGAAAAGGACGAAATCATTCTGATAGTCGCCGTTGCCCATGCCAAACGCCGTCCAGGTTACTGGGCCAGACGCCTATGACGCCTTCTATTGATAACCGTGGTGCATCATAAATCGTGAGGAGAGAGCCCCATGATCATCGGCGTTCCCAAAGAAATCAAGGACAATGAAGCCCGCGTCGGCGTCACTCCGGCAGGCGTAAAGGCGCTCACCGAAGCAGGGCACTATGTGCTCGTCGAGACCGGAGCGGGCGCGCAGTCCGGCTTCCCTGATGCCGAATATCAGAACGCTGGCGCGGAGATTGTCGGCGACGCCGGCCACGTCTGGGGCAAGTCCGAAACGGTTGTGAAAGTCAAGGAGCCCATCGAGCAGGAATATGTTTACTTCCGCGAGGGTCTGGTCCTGTTCACCTATCTGCATCTGGCGCCCCTGCCCGCGCTCACTGACAAGCTTCTGGAATCGAAGGTCATCGGCATCGCCTATGAGACCGTTCGCGACCGCCAGGGCACGCTGCCGCTGCTCGTTCCCATGAGCGAGGTAGCAGGCCGCATGAGCGTCCAGGTCGGTGCGACCTATCTCGAGAAGGAACGCGGCGGGCGCGGCATCCTACTCGGCGGCGTGCCAGGAGTTCCCCCCGCGCATGTGTGCATCATTGGCGGAGGAATCGTGGGCACCAATGCAGCGCGGATCGCACTTGGCTTCGGCGCCAACGTAACATTGGTCGACGTCAACCTGAACCGCCTACGCGAACTC
>JBEKOS010000520.1:0-3377 GCA_049521535.1 Terriglobales bacterium
AAACCAGTACCACGTCATTCTCGAGAGTCAGCCGCAGTTTCAGAAGGACCCCAACAAGCTGAACCAGCTTTACATTCAGTCCAATGCCTCGGCTGGCACAAGCGGAACCGGAGCCTCGTCCTCTTTTGCGTCTTCCGGTTCATCCTCCGCGGGGTCCAATGCGCTGACGACTTCCGCACTGTACACCCCATCGGCAAATACCCTTGCGCCTCCTGCGCGTGCGCTTTCGGCGAGCGCCTCCACGGCGGCGTCCAGTAAGGGGGCCGGTTCTGCGGGCGCTACCAGCTCGGCGCTGAGCAGCGCTGTGCCGCTGAGCGCTTTCGCGCACTTCGAGAACACAACAGAGCCGCTCGCCATTACCCACCAGGGTCAGTTTCCGGCGATCACCGTATCGTTCAATCTGGCGGCGAATGCCTCTCTGGGCAGCGCTATTACAAGCGTCAATAAAGTGCAGAAAGATATGCACATGCCTCCCGGCTTGCAGGCAGGTTTTCAAGGTACCGCGGCATCGTTCACGAATTCGCTGGCTGGTGTGCCGTTGCTCATTCTTGCCGCGCTGGTCACGGTGTACATCGTGCTTGGTGTTTTGTACGAAAGCTTTGTCCACCCGATCACGATTCTGTCCACGCTGCCGTCGGCGAGCGTCGGGGCTTTCCTCGCACTGCTTCTCTTTCACCAGGATTTGAGCATGGTCGCGATCATCGGTATTGTCCTGCTGATCGGTATCGTGAAAAAGAACGGCATTATGATGGTCGACTTCGCGCTGGAAGGTGAGCGGAAGCACGGCAAGAATGCGCCGGATGCAATTTACGATGCCTGCCTGCTTCGTTTCCGCCCCATTATGATGACCACGATGGCGGCGCTACTGGCGGGGCTGCCGCTGGCGCTGGGAACGGGTTTCGGTTCCGAGTTGCGCAAGCCGCTGGGCATCGCCATGGTCGGCGGACTGCTGCTAAGTCAGGTGCTCACGCTTTACACCACGCCCGTCATCTATATCTTCTTTGACAATCTGGGGCACCGCTTCGCGCACCCATCGAACCAGGCGCAGGTCGGAGGCGCAGAACTGGCGGGGCCCGCATGAACATCTCCGCACCCTTCATTAGCCGGCCGGTGGCTACCACGCTGCTTACCGCGGCGATTGCCCTTGCCGGGGCGGTTGCGTTTGAGGTGCTGCCGGTATCGCCCCTGCCGGAAGTCGACTTTCCCACCATTTCGGTGAACGCCAGTTTACCGGGTGCCAGCGCCGACATTATGGCGTCGTCCGTCGCCACTCCCCTGGAGCGACAGCTCGGTCATATGGCCGGCGTGACGGAGATGACCTCCTCGAGCACGCTCGGCAGCACCTCCCTCACCATTCAGTTCGACCTCAGCCGCGACATCGATGGCGCGGCCCGCGATGTGGAGGCTGCCATCAATGCCGCGCGAACCTACCTGCCCGCCAACCTACCCGGCAATCCGACCTATCGCAAGGTCAATCCCTCCGATGCGCCGGTCATGATCCTCGGTCTTACATCGGACAAATACGGTCCCGCGAAATTGTACGACGAAGCTTCCACTGTAATCGAGCAGAAGCTATCGCAGATACAGGGCGTAGGGCAGGTCAGTGTCGGAGGCGGCGCGCCGCCATCCGTCCGGGTGGACGCCAACCCCACACAATTGGCCAGCTATGGACTTACCCTCGCGAATTTGCAGTCCGTCCTGAGCCTTCAGAACGCCGACCTGGCGAAGGGCCAAATCTCCGATGGCATTGTCACCGCGGACATCCTTGCCAACGATCAGATTTCGCTCGCGGACGACTATAAGCCGCTGGTCGTCGGTTATCGCCACGGAGCGGCTGTCCGCCTGTCGGATGTCGCCCAGGTAACGGATTCCGTGCAAAACGTCCGTACCGCCGGCTATTTGAACGGTCAGCCGGCGGTATTGGTCATCATCTTCCGGCAGCCCGGCGCCAATATCATCAATACGGTCGACCGCATACGAGCGCAACTTCCGATTCTTCAGGCATCTATTCCGCTCGGTATCGATACCACCATCGTGCTCGATCGCACCACCACCATCCGCGCATCGGTGAGTGACGTCGAGAGGACCCTGCTGATTTCCATCGGCCTGGTCATCGTAGTGGTGTTTATCTTCCTGCGCAACGGCCGCGCCACGCTGGTTCCCGCGGTTGCTGTGCCGGTCTCGCTGATCGGTACTCTGGCCGTGATGTACATGTTCGGATACAGCCTAGACAACCTCTCGTTGATGGCCCTGACCATTTCAACGGGATTTGTGGTCGACGATGCCATCGTAGTGATGGAAAATATCACACGCCATCTGGAAAACGGCATGGCGCCGTTTGCCGCGGCGCTGAAGGGCGCGGAAGAAATTGGTTTCACGGTCTTCACCATCAGTATTTCGCTCATTGCCGTCTTTATCCCTCTTCTCTTAATGGGCGGAATCGTTGGCCGCCTCTTCCGCGAGTTTGCCGTCACTCTTTCGACGGCTATTCTCGTGTCCATGGTCATCTCCCTGACCACCACGCCCATGATGTGCGCCTATCTGTTGAGGGACGAACGCACGGCAAAGCACGGCCGCATTTTTACCGGCAGCGAAAGGTGCTTTGAGTGGTTGCTATCGTTATATCGCGGCAGCCTGCGTTGGGTGCTGGACCATCCCACTCCCACCCTTCTGGTACTCTTCCTCACTATTGCGCTCAATGGGGTCCTGATCGTCAAGATACCCAAGGGCTTCTTCCCCCAGGAGGACACGGGAGCGCTCACCGGCGCCGTGCGAGGGCCGCAGGATTCGTCCTTTCCGGCGATGAACGACTCGATTCGGCGGATCGGGGCAGTGATCAAAAACGATCCAGCCGTCGCGAATGTCATTGCGTTCACCGGCGGTAATGGGGCCACCAACACCGGATCCCTCTATGTTGCGCTGAAGCCACTGGCGGCGCGCAACTCTGTCAGTGCCGCTCAGATCATCAACCGCCTGCGCCCCCAATTGAACCGTCTGCCGGTGGCTTCCGCCTTCCTTCAAGCCGTGCAGGATCTGCGCATCGGCGGCCGGTCCAGTAATGCGATGTACCAGTACACGAGCCAATCCGACAATATACAGGAGCTTTCCAAGTGGGGACCGACGCTACTGAGCGCAATGAAGGGCCTGCCCGGTCTCCAGGACGTGAGTTCGGACCAGCAGAATGGCGGCCTCGATGAGCTGATGACCTATGATCGCGTGACCGCGGCAAAGCTCGGACTTACCGTGCAGTCGCTAGACTCGGCGTTATACAGCGCATTCGGCCAATCGGAAGTATCCATTATCTACACACAGTTCAATCAGTATTACGTGGTGCTGGAAGTCGCTCCCCAGTATTGGCAAAGCCCGGAAGGGCTGAA
>JBEKOS010000521.1:0-3346 GCA_049521535.1 Terriglobales bacterium
GAGATTTATACCTGAGCGCCCTGGTCGAAATAGGGCTGGTGTTGTTGCTTCTAACGCTGGTCGTTAACGCTGCCGCCCGTCTGCTGGTCTGGAGCGTTACGCGCGGAACGCCGGTGAGCAGCCATGCACAATAGCACCGGACCAGGGTTGCTTCGCTGGAAGCGGTTGATTGTTGACCGCCTGGCGACGGCTGCGGCGGCCGCGGCGGCACTGGCCGTGATGGCGCCGTTGATTGCAATCTTCGTTTATTTGGTGGCCCGCGGCGCGGGCGCGTTGAGTTGGTCTTTTCTGACGCATGCTCCTGCGCCGGTCGGAGAAACCGGCGGGGGAATTGGCAATGCCCTGGTCGGTTCTGGGTTAATCCTTGCGACCGGGTCGGTGATTGGCATCCCTTTTGGAATTGGCGCTGGCATTTACCTGGCCGAATACGGGCGCGGCCGGCTCAGCACCGTGGTACGGTTCACCGCCGACGTGTTAAATGGAGTGCCATCGATCGTGATGGGAATTGCCGTTTATTCGCTGGTGGTGATTCGGCAAAAGCATTTTTCGGCCCTGGCCGGCGGCGTGGCAATTGGCATCATGATGGTTCCCACCGTGGCCCGCACCACCGAGGAAATGCTGCTAATGGTCCCTCGGTCCATCCGCGAAGCCGCCCTGGGTCTGGGCATTTCCGAGTGGCGGACCGTGCTTTCGGTGACCTTGCGCACCGCGCTTCCCGGGGTGATTACCGGCGTCATGCTGGCTTTTGCCCGCGTGGCGGGCGAGACTGCCCCGCTGTTGTTCACTGCCTTTGGGAATCAGTTTTGGAGCCTCAATCTGAACCAGCCAATTGCCGCCCTGCCGCTGCAGATATACTCATACGCCATCTCCCCTTATGAAGAGTGGCACCAGCAGGCTTGGGCGGGAGCGTTGGTATTGATCGTCGTCATCGTAGGTACAGTTGCCGTCGTGAGACTGGTGGCCGGCCGCGGCGTGATGAAAGGAGCGGCGTAAGCAATGGGAATGCAGCTTACGGTGCGCGACCTGAACGCCTGGTTCGGGCGTAACCAGGCGCTTTTCGACATTACGATGGACATCCCGCCCAACTACGTGACTGCCATTATCGGGCCGTCCGGCTGCGGAAAATCTACCTTTGTCCGTTGCCTGAACCGGATGCACGAAACCGTGCCCGGCGCGCGCGTCAGCGGGTCGGTGGTGATTGGCAGCCTCGACATCTTCGACGGCAGTACTTCCGCAGTTGAGGTACGTCGACGGGTGGGCATGGTGTTTCAGAAGCCGAATCCGTTTCCTGCAATGTCAATCTATGACAATGTTGCCGCGGGTCTGAAGCTGAATGGAATTCGCAACCGCCGGGAGCTTGATGAGGCTGTGGAGCACGCCCTGAAGATGTCGGCCCTGTGGGACGAAGTCAAAGACAAACTCAAGAAGCAGTCGGGAGCCAGCCTTTCCGGAGGACAGCAACAGCGCTTGTGCATAGCACGGGCACTCGCCGTACAGCCTGAAGTCCTGCTGATGGATGAGCCGGCATCCGCGCTCGATCCGATTTCCACTGCCAAAATAGAAGAACTGATATTCCAGCTTCGATCGCAGTACACTATCGTCATAGTGACGCATAATATGCAGCAGGCGGCACGAGTGGCCGATTCAACCGGGTTCTTCCTCCTCGGGAAGCTGATTGAATTCGACAAGACGGAAAAGATTTTCACGAATCCGTCCGACAAGCGGACGGAGGACTACGTAACCGGAAGGTTCGGATAGCCTGGAGGACTCGGAAGCAGATGATACGTACGCGGTTCCAACAAGGCTTGGACGAGTTGCGCGGCAAACTGCTGACCATGGGAGGCATGGCGGAACACGCCATTGACATGGCGGCACGTGCCTACCGTGAACGCGTGCCCGAGTTATGCGAGAAGGTCTTCGCCAATGAAGCCATGATCAATCTGGCAGAGCGTGAGATTGATCATCTGGCGCTGGACCTGCTCGCCATGCAGCAGCCCATGGCTGTGGACCTGCGATTTATTCTGGCGATCATCAAGAGCAACGCCGACCTCGAGCGCGTCGGCGATCAGGCGGTAAACATCGCCCAGCGGGTGATGGACCTGATCGCGTTGCCAAAAGCCGAGCTCGCCGCTGACATTCCGAAGATGGCCGCCACCTCGGCAAACATGATTCGGCAGTCACTCCAGGCCTTTGTTTCCGGGAGTGCGGACGTGGCCAATGAGGTCCTCGAAGCGGACGACACCGTCGACCGCATGAACCAGGAGGTCCTTGTGGCCATGGTAAAGGCCATGGAGGACAATCCGGAGCATATTCCCCAGGCGCTGGATACGATCATCATCGCCCGCAATCTCGAGCGCGTCGCCGATCATGCCACCAACATCGCGGAAGACGTGATTTTCTGGGTGCGCGGCGCGGATGTGCGCCACCACATCGGACTGGAAACCCCGGAAAAATAGCTTTCGGCTGGTGGTTCTCGGCTCACGGGAGTGACCGGAACACTTGAGCAATCGAGAATCTCGCCGTCTCGGTTGAACATATTAAAGGGGAGTCGCCAAGATAATCCTCTGCCGACCACTCGGTCGCGGGGTGGCCGTCATCAAGGCCAGCCAAGCACACACCAACTTTGGACGAGTATCCTGAGTTCCCCAAGTGAAATGCTAAATGCGTACACATAAGTACGCAGATCACGGAGTTTAAGAATGGGTACTCTGAGAGTCGGGATCCGCGAATTTCGCGAAAAGCTCGCAACTTATTTGCTGGAAGGCGATACGCCGCTGGCAATTACGCGGCATGGCGACACCGTTGGTTACTACCTTCCCGCGCGGCGCAAACGCACTGCCACGGAACGGGCAGCTCTAAAACAAGCCGCTTCGCGGTTACACCGGGCACTTGCCGCTGAAGGGATTTCCGAGGAGGAGGTAGTGAAGGACTTCAAGCGTTGGCACCGCGGTGAACGCCGGTGAGCGCGCGAGGGGTTGGTTTTGGACGCCAACAGCCTGGTGCGCGCAGTTTTCAGACGGCAAGTGCTTCAGATCCTCGAACGGTACGAACAAAAGGCGAGGTTCTATACTCCGGATGTCTGCGTTCAGGACGCGAGCAGGTATATTCCTGATATTTCTCGTCGTCGCGGAATCGAAGGGACTCTTTGACTTACCGCCCTCGACCAAGTGTGCCTAATCGTGGTGCCAGTAGATCGTAGCATTTATGAGGGCTACGAGGACACCGCAGAGTATTCCAATGCAAGATGAGCCTGGACGGGAGGTGTGATTCCAATGCGGGATGAGCCTGAGAAGAGCGAGGCCACGATACTGGTGAATGACCATTCAGATGGCAGATGCAGATCAGT
>JBEKOS010000522.1:0-3344 GCA_049521535.1 Terriglobales bacterium
CACTGCGGACACCCTGGCGTGGGCCTACTATTACAAGGGGACCTACTCATTCGCGCGGGATCTGCTGGAAGATGCTGTTAAGACCGAGCCAAACAACGCCTCAATGCAGTATCACCTGGGTATGGTGTACAGCAAGCTACGGGACAAGAACAGTGCGGAAGTTCACCTGAAGAAAGCCGTGTCGCTGGCCCCCGATTCGCCAACAGCAAAGGACGCGCGCACAGCTCTTCAAGGACTAGGTTAAGCTGCGAGTTTGTTCAATGGCGCCGGCAGCGCGCGGAGCGCTGCCGGTTTGCCATAGGTACCGATGAAGCATTATGAGGTGCTTGTGCGTTTCCCTCTTGGTCAGGTCCGATTATCGATATGTCGAATACTAAAACGATAGCTAAGAACTCCGGCTGGTATGGCTTCGAGACCATTGTCAGCGCCGTTGTCGGTCTGGTTTCCTCGATTGCGATCAACCGCTATCTTGGGCCGTCGAAGAACGGCTATATCGTCTATGTCTCCTATATAGCCTCGTTGGTCAGCAGCCTGGGCGGAATGGGCATTCCCGCAACCACGCGAAAATACATGGCCGAGTTTATCGGCATGGGTGACCGGGGCACTGCGCGTTACATTTTTCTGCGCACATTGCTTTTGCAAGCCGGCTTGGCCACGCTGGCCACCGGCGGCTTTCTCTACTGGGTGCTGGGCGACGCCGGCGCCGATTACAAATTGGCCTCGGCACTTCTGGTGCTCAGCATCTGGCCGTCCATGGTCAACTCCATCGCGGCGCAAGCCAATACGGCCACCGAAGATTTGTCCACAAATCTGCCCGCCTCCGTGATTTCCGCTCTTGTTTACTTCTTCGCAATTGCGGCGACAATAGTGCTCCATTGGGGTGTAGTCGGCGTCGGCGTGGCGCTGCTCTCCATGCGAACTGTCGATCTTCTTGTGCGCTTCTTTCCCACCCTCAAGCGCATTCTCGCCTGGCAAACCACTCATCCCCATCCGCCCGGATTGCACAGGCGCATGATGGCCTTCGCATGGCCTAGCATTGCCAGCATGGCAGTGTCGCTGATTGTCTGGGGCCGGTCGGAGATCATTCTGCTCAAGAGCCTCTGTGTCGATATCCGCCAGGTGTCCTTCTATTCGCTGGCATTTACCATGGCCGACCAGTTGCTCCTCGCCGCCACCATCTTTGGAGCGGCCGCGGCCACCACCATCTTCGTTCAGTACGGGCGCGACAAGTCGAGACTTCCCGCGATTACAGCCTCCACTTTTCGCTACCTTGCCTTGATCACGATCCCTCTCCACTTCATCGCGGCCTCGCTCGCGGTTCCAGCTCTGCTGCTTGCTTACGGCCGCCCATTCCAGGACGCCGCCAGGGTTGTGGCGCTGGCTCCGTTGCTCTGCATCTTCAAGGCCTTCGTCTCGCCTGCGCAGAGTCTCTTGCAGTGTTCGGAGCGGCAGAGTTACGTTATCGCCGCAACCGTCATGGCGGGGATCGTCGATATTTCCGTGGCTTGGTACTTCATTCCCGCGCACGGCGCGGTGGGCGCATGCTTCGGCAACGGAGCGGCACAGGCGGTGGCCGTCCTCTTGATGTGGGTCGCGGCAAGCCGTCTCTACAAGATGAAACTTCCGTGGATCCAGGTGGCGAAGATCGTCTTCATCAGCATACTGGCATCGCTCACCGCGCATTTCGTCGCTGTGCGGATGACGCCATTGTGGGCGATTCCTTGCGGCGGAATCGCTTCCCTTCTCGTTCTCTTCGGATTGTTTTACCTGATGCGCGTCCTGGAACCGGAGGACCGCAACAGATTTCAGACTTTGACCGGGATGCTACCAAGGCCAATCGCCAAGCCGGCGAATGCGATCCTATTGCTTTTGATCCGCCCGGCGGATGCCAGGTTTGCCCTGCTATAGACGCAGTTGACAAGGATTCCCATGAAGAGGAAACAGCCCATGAAAACTCGTCCCACATCCGATTACCGCGGGAGTGCGATGCCTGAATTTTGCAATTTGCAGTGAACGGAATGATCGAGTCGAGGCATTATATGGGATTCAATCTTGCAATAACTTTAAGCGATACGAGGGGAACGAATGAACCAAAAAGTGTTGGTGACAGGTGTTGCCGGTTTCGTCGGCAGTAACTTGGCAGACCGCCTTCTTTGTGGCGGATACGATGTTATCGGCATTGACAACTTGGCCTATGGGCTTCCGGGGCAGATCCCCGCAGGGGTCGATTTTCATGCCGACGATATTCGCTCCGGGGAAATTCAGAAGCTCTTTGACGGCGTGGATGTGGTATTCCACCTGGCGGCAAAAAACGACCTGATTGCATGCCAGCAGGATCCTGTCGAAACGATGCAGGTGACTGTGGGGGGAACCGCAAATGTCTTCGAGGCGGCGCGCCGGGCCGGAGTGCGCAAGGTTATCCTTGCAACTTCCTCCGCCGTGGAGGAAGGCGAAGCGAGGCTCAATGGATTTTATGCTATCAGCAAGGTGACCAATGAGCGCATTGCCGCCGGCTACCAGCAGGCGTTCGGCCTCCCCTTTGTCGCGGTCCGCTACTTCAACATCTACGGTCCACGTCAGGATTATCGCCGTGTTCATCCTCCCGTGATCAGCGCCTTCATTCTGAAAGTCCTGGCCGGCGAGGCGCCTGTGTTGTTCGATGGATTTCAGAATAATAAGCGCGATTTCATTTATGTCGACGACATCAATGACTTCCACATACAGTGCATTACCGATGATCGTCTGAATGGCAACCTCTACCGTCTGGGCAGCGGCCAAAGCCTGTCGATGGATGAGGTGTGGGCTACAGTCAAGGCGGTGTCGGGATCCGATCTCGAACCCGTGATTCTACCGCGCAAGGCAGAGGATACGCCTACCGTGGGACGTGCCGACATCTCCGCGGCGGCGGCCGTGGGATGGACGCCGAAAACGGCCTTTGTCGACGGGGTTCGTGCGCAGTATGAGTACTTGATCAAGGAATTTGAGGCTGGAAGGGTTAAGGTAGAAGCGAAATGATCATTACAAGAACTCCTTTTCGCATTACGCTCGGAGGCGGTGGCACGGACCTGCCCTCCTACTACGAAAAGTACGGCGGTTTTATATTCTCGGCCGGCCTTGATAAGTACATGTATATCGACTCGAATCGTGCCGTGGCCGATGATCTGATCCGCGTCAAGTACTCGAAGTCAGAGACGGTGGAGAGTATAGATGAAATCCAGCACGATATCGCACGCGAGATTCTGCGCCAAACAGGAGTTGAGAAAAATATCGAGGTCAGCTCCCTTGCCGACATTCCGGCTGGTACTGGGCTGGGTTCGTCCAGTTGCTATGGTGTAGGCATGTTA
>JBEKOS010000523.1:0-5455 GCA_049521535.1 Terriglobales bacterium
GGGTGACCCGGACTGTGAGCCCGATGTACGGGCATCTGACGCGGCCCGCAAGGGCCGAGTGCCGACAGGATTGCGAATGGTCAGGCTCTCAGGGTGTTTAACGCTTGCATAATGACGCGGTCAACGAGAAGTATTTTCGTCTGCCAGTGCGCTCTGTTCGTTATGGGAATCGTAGCCCTGTTGTACTGCGCCATTACGGCCGCGGAAGCAACGCTCTACCAAGAATGGGCATACCGGCAACTCCGGGCTGCCACGGCCCAGACGACGGCGGTGCCATCAGGGACTCGATATGTTCCGCTTGATTCAGTTCCAGACCGGAGCGGGGCGTACGCGGATGCAGGTCAGGGAGCGCCGGTCGCCGAGCTTGAGATTCCGCGCATTCACGTCACTGCCATGGTTGCCGAGGGAGCGTCGGCGCGGGTGCTGAGAATCGCTGTTGGACATGTCCCCGGCACAGCGCTGCCCGGGCAGGCCGGAAACGTGGGACTGGCCGCACACCGCGACTCGTTCTTCCGCCAAGTGGGCAAACTGACGGCCGGAGATGTAATCAGGCTGACGACTCGTAACGGGCAATACGAATACCGGGTTGGGTCCACAGCCATCGTGGGCCCCGAGGACGTCTCGGTCCTGAATCCTTCTCCGAACCAGACCCTGACGCTCGTCACCTGCTATCCGTTCTACTTTGTCGGCTCAGCACCAAAGAGATTTATAGTCCGCGCGAACAGATTATAGGACTGGGAGTAAGGAGGCATACCAAACGTTGTCGATTGGCAATCGAAGGAAGGAGGCCTTGCGATGAAACGGATTGCAATTATGATTCTGGCACTGCTGCTGGTTGCGTGGGCATACGCCACTGAGGATGTGGTCACTGCCGTACACGGGACCATCAAGAAGGTCGATTCCGCGACTCGAACCCTTGTGGTGAAGACAGCCGATGGGTCCGAGCGCTCGCTCCATTTTATGGACCAAACAGCGGTTCATGGCGCGAAAGCCTCAGAGGAAGGCGCCAAAGATTCCTGGCGCGGCCTGACGGAAGGCACCGAAGTCGCGGTCCATTACACCAGGCGAGGAACGGAAAATACGGCGGTAGAGATTGACAAACTTGGCGCGGGAGGACTGAAGGAAACCGAAGGCACGATCGAGGACATCGACCGGGAGGGGAAGAAACTTACGCTGAAAGCCGGCAACGGGGTAGAGTCGACCTTCCGCCTTACCGAACACGCCGCTGAGGATGGAGGCAAGGACATCGCGAAGGGCGCCAAGGTCAGCGTCTACTATAGCGAGGATGCCGGCAAAAAGGTCGCGCACTTTTTGGGGTAGCCTCCGAACGATGAATGTAACCGCGTTGATTGCGCCACCGTCTGTGGATTTGAGTTGCAATGGCTGAGCAAGGGGTTGGTAAGGCCCGAGTTGTGCGAAGCGAAGCGGAGCACAACTGGGCCACCCGCCGGGACTGAGATTCCGGCGCATCAAGAGTGCAAGCACTCAGGCTGTCAAAGGTAGGTGAAGGGCGAGCGCGTAAAACCTTTGCATGGGTAAGGCTACAGGAACCAGCCATGAACAGGTTGAGGCCAACTGCAAGAATTCCCGCAAGTCCACAGGGCCCCGAAACTCCGAACCCACACGGTACAACGCCACCAGGCAAGGGCTGCTAGCGGAAGACGTCAGCGAGCTCGATAACCCGGATGCTTACGCGCTTGCCAACGATCTCATAACCGGCATACTGGATGAATTAGGCGACAAGGGACACTCTCTACTGTTCGCAGCGCACTCTCTCGTGCCCTGGCTGGCCGAGCAAGGCATTATCACCAGGTATTCGCCGTCTCTCTGAGGAATCGGCGGCCAACGGAAGAAGACTTAGAATTGGCTTGCATTCGTAATACCTCTCCGACCAGAAAACCGCTACGTTGGTGCCGTCGCCCACAACCACTTTATCGCCTACATGCTGGCACATTGGCTGCTCTTGGCCGCCAACGCTGCCCTGCTGCAAAAGGAATAATCGCAAAGTAGGACGTATGGGCACGATTAAACACTGGGCGTCTTTTCTGTTTGGTTTATTCCGGCAGCAATCGTATCTTGCGCTATTTTTTCAATAGGCAAGATTGGCCTTTTCCAATCCTCCGGGCCGAGCTGAGCGATGATTTTCTTGCCAATCGCGGTCGCGTTCTCCATGTTCCGAGCGCATCCAATGGCGATACCACGGTCATGGCTGACGAGTATTTTTGAACTGTCGCTAGTTTGCCGGACTCCCTGAAGGGTATTCATCCATCGTCTGTCGCTGGCGATGAGAATGCCATCTGTACCCACCATCCCGATCTGCATTGTCATGGGTAATTCCTCCTCTAGGAAAGAATACCCAGATTGCAAGAAATCGGATTCGGGCGAGGAAGAAAACCGGGACTCTGTCCATCAACACGCTTTTAGCCCACTACCAAAAGCCTGATGACTATTGTTCCGCCATTCCGCCTATGTTAGATTTAACGGAGATTCAGGAATGCGCGAGCCTCGCAATCGATGCTTAGCCGGTATTTGACTTCCGAATTCGCAATCGTAGCGATTGTCTGTATAGCAGCCCTGTTTCTGTTCCCGGCGATGCACGGTCCCTATTCCGCGGTGCATGGCCCGGTAACAGCGCTGCTTAGCATACGGGCAAAAGTGAAGTTGAGGCTGGCGATGGCGCTGACCACGCTACTTCTGCTGAACAGGCTCATGGTTGCGTTTTGCAAATTTGCTCGCCCAGTCAGTGCCCCGCAGGAGCCCTTCCTGCACCTAACCCCTTCCGAGCAGCTCGCGGCCCTCCGTTGCTGATACTTGCGGCCTGGTGACCGATTGAAAAGCAATTTACCGCTTTCTCCGCCGGTGGAAAGCATTGACATCGGCAGATGGTGTTCCCGTTGAACTGGATCCTCAATCAGGCGCGAGGCTGATAGCCGGCACCAGGAGACCGGCGAGATCCCGCATGGTCCCAAACACCGTTTTGCAACACTAACGCTTGACGTGCGCGGCAGCAGAGGTACCCGCGCACTGATTAGGAGGCTGGATTGAAAGCAACTCGTTTGTATGTTGTATTGTTACTCTCCCCACTGGCTTTGGCACAGGCCGCACCCGCAACTCAAAAGTCAATTCCACAGCCCAGTTCGGCCGCGGCCATGCGCCCGCCATCGACCCAGGGCGCCCCGTCTGCCGTGTCAACGGAGGCCGTCGTCATCACCCTCGACGGCGTTTGCGCTGCCAAGAGTATGAAAGCGGGCGATTGCAGGACGGTCGTTACCAAGGCTCAATTCGACAAACTACTTGCCGCCATCAGCGGCGCTCGCCCGGTGAACGCACAGCAACGCCGCAACCCGGACGCACAGGAACTGCTGAGCTTCGTGCGCCTTCAGGTGATGACCGAACTTTTGAACCGCAATCTGCGGAGCAAGGCGCAGCCTTCACCGGCAGAGGTTCAGAAGTATTACGACGACAACAAGGATCACTACCTGCAGTTGGAACTGGAAAAGGTGGTGCTGCCAATCAGGCAATCCGGCGATCCGGCCGAAAATAAGCAGATGAAGGACTTCGCGGATAATTTGCGCAAACGCGCAGCCGCCGGGGGCGATTTCACCACCTTGCAGAAAGAAGCTTCGGAGCAGGCCGGACAGCAAAACCCGCCTGAGACCAAGGTGACGATGTCGCCCGGCCAGGTCCCGCAAAGCCATCAGGCGGTGCTCAAGTTGAAGCCCGGCGAAGTATCGGAGGTGATCCAGGACGGAGTCGGATTCTACATTTACAAGCTCCTCAAACAGGACTACACACCGTTTGACCAAGTGAAAGCACAAATCCAGGACGAGCTGGCCAAACAGAAGCTTCAACAAGAGCAGTCGGCCTTGCTGCAACGGACGACTCCACTTCTGAATCCCGATTACTTTGGAAGCGCGACGCCCGCCAGCCTGGGCGGCATAAAGGCGGCGCCCGGCGGAGCTTCCGCGGCGCAGGGCGGCCCGCCGCCAAAATCGTGAGGATAGGAGTGCAAAGCCCGTTCCGAAAAGACGCTTGGTCCCTGTAGGGCCGACGCAAGGCATTCGAAGAAACCTCACTGGAGGGGCCAGCGCGAGTCAGTTCCCGCAAGAAACTGAATCAAATCCGAGGTTTCCGGCGGGAAGAGAAGGCAACGAAACACCAAGGAGCGCAGGTTGCAATTGGATGGATTGCCAATCAGCCCGAAGGCAATGCCGTTTTGGGGCTGGCTATTTTGCGCGACGGGATGCTGGCTGGTGCTGCGCGTTGCCGCTGCCGCGCAGGACAGGTATGGCGGACCGATCTACGGCGCGGTGATCACGACGAGCGGAATCGCGGCAGTTTTCTGCGCCATTGTGGGAATCCTCCGGTTCTTGAATTGGGTTTAGGGAAACAATCACCATGAAAGGTCAAGGAGTTTGGCAATGAGAAAACTAACTCTAATCTTCACGCTGGCGTTGGCCGGCGCGGCCATGGCTCAGCAGCCCGTGGGCTTCGGTTCGACGCCGGCTGCAGCGCCTCAGAAGAGAAAGGAAATCAAAGATCCCAACGAATACAACGCTTACATCAGCGCCACCCAGGAACGGGACGAAAAGATGAAGGCGGGACTGCTGGAGAAATTTGTTCAGCAGTATCCCAACAGCGTCGTCAAGGTGGATGCGCTGGAACAGCTCATGGCGGCGGCGGAGAAGACGAACGATGTTCCCATGCTTATGGAAGCGGCCCATCGGGTATTGGAGTCGGATGCCAATAATCTGCGGGCGCTGGCGCTGCTTGCCTACCTGAAGCGGCAGGCGGTTGCCTCGGCGAAGCCGGACGAAGTGAAAAAAACGCTCGCTGAGGCTGCCGAGTATGCCCAGAGGGGGCTACAGGCGGAGCAATCCGCCGTCAAACCGGATGGCGTAACCGACGCTGAGTTCCAAAGTCTTAAGACGGAAACTTCGGCCATATTCAACGGCGTAACCGGGTTCGCGGCACTGCAGAACAAGGATTACGCTTCGGCGCAGCAGCATTTGCAGGAGGCAGTGAACGCCAATCCCAACAACCTGGCCGACTTGTACCCGTTGGCGGTTGCCTATCTGGCGGGATGGCCACCGGCACCCGCCAAGCAATCAACTACGCCGTCTTCGACCGGGTCCCCCGCGCGCTGCTCCAGTCATGATCGAGCGGCTTTGGCTGCCCAAGCCACTCCGCCGGCAAGTGCGGTCCTTGGCATTTGGAATCTGGTGCGCGCCGCATCCGTTTCCTCGGATGCCGGTCAGAAGATGAGCATTCTCGGTTATGGCAGGTTCCTATTCATCAAGTACCACGGCGATGACGAAGGATGGCAGGCATTAACCGAGCTGGCGGCGAAGCATACCGCACCGCCGGCAGGCTTCACCATACGGCCTCGGCCAACTCCGGCGGAGCAAGCCGCCCAAATGGCTGAAAAGCCGGCAAAGGATATGGGCTTTGACGA
>JBEKOS010000524.1:0-3331 GCA_049521535.1 Terriglobales bacterium
TGCCGGTGAACGGCTTTGAAGTGGCGTTGACGCCGGGGCGATATTACATTGTGTTCAGCAACGGGGTTCATGCGCTCCGCGAGAATCACGTATACCTGGATGCGGTGCTGGAGTATCAGCGGCCGCTGCCGGTTTCCGAGTGAACCGCAAGGCGTCCACGGATTGAACCCGAAGGCAGGCTGATTTACCCAGGGAACAAGCAGCGCCTCGATGATTCGCCAACCTGCTCCATTGCCAAGCTTGCGGCTCGGCTTCCGCTACCTAAGAAGATGCTTCCGCGGTCGGGAATAATAATGTAAAATTGCCACTAGTGATCCGCGCGGGGAGTGGTCCGTAAGTGAGGCGCGCGCCGACCGGCGCAGCCGGATGTCATGCGCGGAGAGGCAACTCTATTCCTGTGTTCATGGGCGCTGGATGGCATGTGCAGAGTGTCGCGGGGTGTGCGTTCGCTAACAGGAGCCGGGTTCTCAACCGCGAGGAGAAAGTACATGGCAGTGTCGTTTCCTTCAACCCGCAGGCTGATCTCCGGCAGCCTTCTTATTGCCTTTCTACTCGCGCTGGGCAGCGCTGCTTTTGCGCAGGATAGGCAAGCGTCTCAGGAAGGATTTGCGCTGGTCATCGGGGACAAGACGCTTACTGGCGTGGCCAACGACTGGGCGTCTCACCATTCTGTCTATTCCGATCCCGGCACCGAAGAGCAGGCGATTGCCAGCGGCACGCACGAGCACTGGCTCCGGATCGTGAACAGTCCGCGCTATCTGATGCAGCAATTGCACCGCCAGGAACCGGCGCGGGGCCCTTATGCCAGCCAAATTGCCAGGATAGAAGCGAGCATGAAAGATGCAAAAATGAAAGACCGCGAGAACGCGGGCGCCAGGGCGCATGCGCTGGAGTCAGCGACCGCTTCGGTTCCTGATCCTGAACCCACGATCGATTCGGAAGCCACTCTAATGGAGAGGATCTCGCAGGAACTGCATCGGAAGGGGCTTCCGCCGGCGTCGACGAGCGCCCCTTTCGCCAGGCCGCGGCGCCGCTGGCATCACGAGCCAGGCATTCCCGGCCACGATGTTCCGGGTTTCTTTGATCAGGGAAGGCTCCAGGAGCAGATGGGGACGCCGGGCGAGGCGCCGGCAGAGGACCCGACCGGACAGAAGCCCACCTGGAGCATTGGCAATGCCGGAGCGCCCACGGGCAAGTTTAAGATTCCCGCCAACAGTTTTCCGGCGGTGTGGCAGACGTCGGCTTCAACCACGAGCTGTACAACGGATTTTACTGCCTACCCCACCGCCAACTACGGATCGACCTTGCAGGCCACCATCATCGCCTACAACAATCGCTATGCGGGATGCGGCACGGTTCCGTCGACATATTGGGCTTACAACACCGGCACCAATTCGGCCATCACCGGCTCGCCGATCATATATGCTTACAACCCCAATCTGCTGGCCTTCGTCCAGTACAGTTCCACCAGTCCCTATGCCTCCAGCCTGGTCCTGCTGAAATGGAAGGCGAATAACGGCACTCTCACCTCGCCAGTTACTCCGGCTTCGGCCACCGCCGCGAATTTTTCCACCTGCACTGCACCCTGCATGACCGTGCTTCCGCTTAGCGGAGGCCATCTCGATTACTGGTCCAACCCCTATTACGATTATGGGTCAGACACCATCTATGTAGGAGATAGCGGCGGCTACCTTCATAAGTTCACCGGGGTATTCAAGGGTGCGCCGGCGGAGGCGACCGGAAATTGGCCGCTGTTACTCCAGAGCCCACCATCCGCCGGGTATAGTGTTGCCTCTCCGGTTCTCGATGAAGGCACCGGTTACGTGTTCGTTGGCGACACCAACGGTTACCTGTATGCGATCACTCCCGCGGGCGGCATCGCGTCCAACAGCGCTGAACCTTGGGGAGCCTATCCTGATTTCGGTTTTTATGATGCCCCTTTGATTGACAATACCGCCCTGGCTCAATATTTCTTCCTAACGAGCTATTCTTATTACAATCCGAACACGGGGGTAACCGCCGTCTACAACGCGGTGCTCAACTTCTCGCCCCAGACGGCTACCTGCCCTCCCTGCGACACGGACACGCTCGCAGCTCTCGTGGGAATTACGGGCTACAATTCAGGCTGGAGCAGTTTTGATGACTACACTGCCGGCCAGCTTTATGCGGGCGCCTTCGACGATGTTTACTACACTTCGGCCAATGAGTCGCTGCCTTCCGGCAATCTGTATGTGATGGGCAACACCGGAGGCTATAACGCCTACCTGAATTACTCCAATGTCGAGCCGGGATCGACCCTATACCAGATTTCCATCACCGGCAACGCAGTGACCGCCAACACCCTGGGCAATAACTACGGGTATAATGCCGAAGATTACGCCAACAACGGTCCGCTGACCGAGTTCTACAACGCCAACGCCGCAACCGATTATCTCTTTGTAACCACCGAAGCCACGAATGACTATGACGGCTTTGAGCACTACATTCCCAGTTGTTTTCAATTCCACATCCCCCCCCTCTGCCCTAGTGCCAACTATGGCTGTGCCATGTCCTTTAGCGCCACCGCCTTCGGTTCCACGCAGCCTGCTCTGGGCGAGTGGCTGTTCTGCAGCTACGAAAACCAGCCCGCGACTGGCGGATTTGCGATCGACAACGATGTAACCTCGGGGGGCGCCAATATTTACTTCAATACCGTCTGGATCGGCACCACCCTGCCCTGTGCCACCAGCGGAGATTCGCCCTGCGCCGTGCAAGCTCCCCAGGCTGAGCCGTAAAGCCAGGGAATCAATCCGGGGGCACGGCACTTCCCGTCCTTTTGGTCCGGTGCCACGCATAAACGCCCCACGCCGCAACGCCATGTTGCTCAGTTCGCGCACTGCAACGGGACCACAGCCAAAATAACAGTTGAATAGCCCGCAATTGCCTGCATAAAAAAGGTGGCGAAGGATAACCTTCGCCACCGTCCGAATCAACAACGACTCGCCGTCTGCTATTCCGCGCCCGACACTGTTTGCGTCACCGCGGCGGAAGTGCTGGCGCTCTTAAAGCTCGACCCGTCGTACTTGGCCGTGAGGCTGTAGGTTCCCGCCGTGGTGAACGTATGAGCCAAGGTGGCCACTCCACCCGATAGAGCTACGTTACCCAGCAGCGTGGTTCCGCTAAAGAACGATACCTCTCCGGTCGCGGCTACCCCGTTGCCCGGCGTCACTGTGGCCGTCAGCGTAACGCTTTGGCCTGTCGTGGAGGTACTCGGCGAATTGGTTAATACCGTTGTCGTATTGTCGTAGTTCACCGTATACGACAGCACCGGCGAGGTGCTGCCGGCAATGTT
>JBEKOS010000525.1:0-3330 GCA_049521535.1 Terriglobales bacterium
GCCATCCTGATGGTCGATGGACATTACATGCCGGCATGCAGGGCGTGGGCAACGGCGGCTCACGCGCTGGGAAAGGCGGTGGTGCTGGATGGCGGAAGCTGGAAGGACGGTACCGCAGAACTTCTCGAAAGCGTCCACACCGCAATTTGTTCAGCCGACTTTCTCCCACCTGGGTGCTCGACCGCGGCCGATGTTTTCGGGTACTTGCAATGCTGCGGTGTAGCCGAGGTTGCGATTACAAACGGAGCCGAACCCATTCGATTTCTGTCTAACGGCACATCCGGTATCGTGCAGGTACCGAGGATTGAAGCGGTCGATACTATGGGAGCAGGCGATATTTTCCACGGGGCTTTCGGTTACTACGTTGCCGCCGGCCTCGGTTTCGTGGAGGCCTTGGGAGAAGCGGCGAGAATCGCGGCGGAATCCTGCCGGTTCCACGGAACCCGCACATGGATGAAGCTGCCGGTCAGCCCCGTGGCAACCCGGTGAAATGGGGGATTCTCCCGTGTTCGCGAGCCTCTTCTTGCCATTGGACCTGAAGGTATTCTTGGTGCTGCCGCCCTTCTTCACGGTTCCGCTACTCAAGCGCAAGCCGGTAAAGCCGGTATTCTTCGCCGGTACCGTACCAATCCTGAAAACCATCAAGCAGTGCCGCACCGAACTTCAGATTCAGCGCCTGGCTACCTCCGGGCCGGGCGTGTCCATAGACAACCCGGAATCCTCTGGCCAACACCAATCCCAGCCAGTGTGCTTTGAGGATAGTCCCGAGTCCCTGCCGCTGGAATGCCGGCAACACGGTGTTGGAATAACAGTAGACGGCGTCACGCCGTTCAGCGTTTGTCAATCGGGACAGGCCCTGGATAGGTTCATTCCAGCACGAAAGCGGAATTCCATAGGCTTCGCCTGCGAGGGTCCTGTCAGACAACATCCAAACGAAGATTGCGTCCGGCGCATCTCGCAGGTCCTGCTTGTCTAGCAGGCTGAGCCGGAGGTTCGGGTGGTAGACGTCCTCGAACGCCATCGTTTGTTCAAGCGGGAGATCGTAGCGGAAAGTAATCACAGCCATACGGGTGCAACCACCGCCGACCAAAGAGACCAAATGGCTCGAGGCCTCAAAACCACCTCATGTACCGGTACACTCCGAGGAAGACGCAGATGATTGCCCCTATCCCGCCCACCGCGGTCAATGCGCCGGCAATCGCCCCGCCATTCTTGTTTTGCGAACCAATGCGCGCCAGAAGGCCGCATCCTGCAGCGCATAGTATCCACCCCCACCACGGAAGAGTGGCGGGACTTATCGGCAAGGTACCCATCGATCAGCGCAGCTCCTTGGCGCTCTCTGCATCTTATCCCGCTCGGGCGTTCGTGGCTTTGATTGAGGTTCAGGCCTTGCCCATTACGGTCCATCTATTTCGCTTCGTCAACAATTTCCAAAACGGTCTTTTCAATCGCAGCGGCAATGTTTGCGATGTCGACGTCCGGATAGAAATCAGCGATGGCGGAAGGCCGCATCGTGCTGATGAATGTCGCGCCGTCCTTGGCATAGATGGCGATCCGGCATGGCAGCATGACGGCCACCTTTACGTCCCGCTTCAGCACGTCATCCGCATAGCGGGCGTTGCAGACTTCCACAATCTTCAACGGTTCCCGCGCGAAGCTCTTTTCGGCCAGAGTGGCCGCGACATCATGCGTATGCAAGACCCGAAATCCCTTCTCCGCCGTGGTGCGCTCAACCGCGCTAACGGCTGCGTCGAAGGTCTTATTGCTGCTGACGGTGTATTGGAAGTTCTTCATAAGGGCCTCTTGGACAAGAATGATGGTTTCGCTATACGTTTGCGGTTTCGGGCGGGTACCAGCGAGATCGTTCTTGCCGAAAAAGCTCCGGCCTCTCGGATAATGTCGAGATGCGATATACCGCCACCTTCGCGCCCCATTTCCTGCCATCCAGACTCGTCGCAATCACGCGACCGGATAACGGCTCCGTTGGAAGATGCTCAGTCAACACTCCCGTACCGGTGAAGAACACCCTTCCTCGAATCAGCTTGCGGGGTGGGATAATTACCACTGGGTTCCGCCAATCCGCAACCTCTTCACAATATCCCAGGGGAACTGCAGCGGGAGCCAATTCGATACGCAACAACGGAAAGCGCAGCGTCCAGTCGACCACCTGGTCCGCCGTATTGGCTAGGTTCGTGATATCAGCACGGATAAAGATGCCTCTCAGTTCATCCGAGTATGCCCCGGTGTAAAAGGCAACCGCTATACCCGAGTCCTGTGCGGCAACTGTCTCCAGTTCCGTTCGCGGCCTTGCCCCAGTGCTGCCTTCCCGGATCGTCAGGCTCAAGAGGGCCTGCTCGGCTAGAACGCTATACAAAGCTCTTCGGTACTCTCTAACGGCAGCAGTGGTGAATAGGATGTGCCGGTTTGTGCCCGAATGGAACGCGCCGTGGTGCCTTAGGCACAGCCAGACCAGATTATCCAAATCGCATTTGGGACTGTCGGGATCCAGATGCGCGATCTGACCCTGCTTTCGCTCGAGGTTGTAATCCAGTCCGAAACAAAGCGCACATCTTCTTCTGCTTTCCGCCAGTACTGCCGTCTCGACGACCTCAGGCAGCTTCAGTTTGGTCGGTTTGAACCTGGTGTCCATCGATCTGCCCCCCTGCCGGCACCGCACGGAAGCGGGTTCAACAGGAATTTCGAATTTGGCTCAGAAAAGCCCCACACTTGAATAAGAGCGGATGGTACGCGCCCATGCAGGCATCCGCCGTGATTCTGGTCACTTGGTCAGGCGAAAGATTTGCCAGTGCCAACCAGTGCGATCGCTTGCGCATGTGAAGTCCTTTTCCTTGGCGTGCCAACAGGACAGATGGGCTGACTAAGTTCAGAGAACCTGAAGGAGCAAGAATAGGTGGCCTGCTAAAATTCGATCCTGGAACCAGTCTCATAAGTGGTCTAGACGGCAGGCTTGTTCGTATTGTACAACTCGTGTTCAGAAAATAGAGCCAACGTCAAACATACCTCTGTCGCAAATCAGCTTTGCGTGCGGCGCTCCGGTCTCCAATCCGGCCACGGGGGCACGATACCATTGAACCTCACGTAAGCAACCATCTGACCCATGTGTTCGTGGGCGTGCGCCAGCAGTCGTAAGTAGACGCGCCGCACCGTTGTCTCTTCGCCAAAGAAATGCAAATGCCTTTCGAGGTCGGGGTCGCTGGTTTCGTTGAAAGATTGGTTCACGGCCTGCAGCGATCGCTTCAACAGGGCCGCGACCGCCTTCTTTTCCCGTACACTGGCCGCCAGTTCATCATTCCTTCGGATCAAGCCAGA
>JBEKOS010000526.1:0-3323 GCA_049521535.1 Terriglobales bacterium
ATGCTGGTGAATGCGGAAAGCCCGGTGATTATCGCCGACCGTTGTGCCCGCACCCCGGCGGGTGTGAAATGCCTGGTGGAGCTGGCGGAACTGTTGCAGGCGCCGGTGATTAATCAATTCAGCCGGATGAATTTTCCCACGCGGCACCCGCTATGTCAGAACGAGCGCAGCCGCGCGGTGATTGCCGATGCCGACGTGATCTTAGGGCTCGAGGTTTGGGATTTCTGGGGGACTGTGCACAGTTTCCGGGATCAGTTGCATCGCAGTGCAACGCCGATCGCGAAGGCCGGCGCGAAGATGATCACGATCTCTACAACGGATCTCAATACACGGGCCAATTACCAGGATTTCCAGCGGCTGCCGGATCTGGATCTTTCGATGGCCGCCGACTCGGAGGCCACGCTGCCAGCCCTGACAGAAGCCTGCAGGCGTCTGATCACCCCCGATCTCAAGAGGAAGTACGAAGAGCGCGGGAAGAAACTGGGCGAGGCGCGCCTGGCAGCGCAGGAACGCATGCACACCGAAGCGAGCTACGCCTGGGATGCCAGCCCCATCAGCGCGGCGCGTATGGCGGCGGAAGTCTGGGCCCAGGTGAAGGACAAGGACTGGTCGCTGGTTTCCGTCAACCAATGGGCGCAGCGCCTATGGAAGTTCGATAAGCATTATCAGCATATCGGCGGAGCTGGTGGAGCGGGCGTTGGATACGGCGCTCCGGCAGCGGTGGGCGCGGCTATTGCCAATAAGAAATTTGGCCGGCTGTCGGTCAATCTGCAGCCGGATGGCGACATGATGTACGGGCCGGGCGTGCTGTGGACGGCCGCACACCACAAGGCTCCTCTGTTGACGGTAATGTTCAACAACCGCGCGTATCACCAGGAGATGATGCACCTGCAGAAGATGGCGAATCGTCACCAGCGGGATATCACAACCGCGGAGGTCGGCACCAGTATTAAGGATCCGAATATCGATTACGCGATGCTGGCGCGCAGCATGGGAGTCCATGGCGAAGGGCCGATCAGCGATCCAAAAGACCTGGCTCCGGCGCTGGCGCGGGCGCTGGAAGTTGTGGAGCGCGGTGAGCCGGCATTGGTGGATGTGGTGAGCCAGCCGCGTTAGGCTGCCGGGGGAGAACTCGCAAATGCGCACATTGATCCTGTTCATCGTTCTGGTCAGCGCCACGGTTTTCGCCGGCGGGCTGTTCGCGCAGAATGCATCCGCCCCGCCCGGCAACGCCCAGAATGGCCGCAAACTATTTGCGAAGGATGGCTGCTATCAGTGCCACGGCTACGAGGCACAGGGCGGATTAGGAAGCGGACCACGGCTGGGCCCGAAGCCGATCCCGTTCGCGGCGGTGCAGAAGTATATTCGCAATCCCACCGGTCAAATGCCGCCGTATACGGCGAAGGTAGTTCCCGACAAAGACCTCGCCGATATTTATGCATTTCTGCAATCTGTTGCAGCGCCGCCTCCGGCGAAGAGCATTCCGCTCCTGAATAACTGAATAACCAGGGGTAGCCGCAAAAACTGCTATACTGGATTTGTCTTTGACCGCATAACATATTCCCAAGTGCCCTTCTGGCCGTCCTTCCTCCTCGCCATTTGTTGTTGGTTTTGGTTCCAGGCAGTCTGAACAGAGACAAATTCGATTAACAGGAAAAGAACCAATGACAAATATTTTCGTCGGAAACCTCAGTTTCCAAACATCACAGGACGAGCTCACCTCGGCCTTCTCTCAATACGGCAACGTCGAACGCGTCAACGTTGTAACTGACCGTGACAGCGGTCAGCCTCGCGGCTTCGCATTCGTCGAAATGACCGAACGCAGCGACGCGGAAAAAGCTATTGCCTCGTTGAACGGCGCGGACCTCAACGGCCGCACGATGACCGTTAATGAAGCGCGTCCCAAGCCCGAGGGTGGCAGGAGCGGTGGCTTCGGCGGCGGCGGTGGCAATCGCGGCGGTGGCGGCGGACGAGGCGGACAGCGCTGGTAATTACGCTAAGACGGCTGGATTCATAAATATTATTTATGGATTCATCCGCTTGCATTTCAAAAACTTTGCATCTAAACTGAAAATTCTGGCAATGCTCATCAGCTTCACAGGCCGACTGATTGCGACCCTCCCTGTAGTAGGCATTATTGGGGTCGTAGTATCTGTCCCCGTCTGAGGCTCCGGGCACTGCGAAAGTTCCGAGGCCATCAGCGGGGGCGAAGAGCCCAGGCTGGTGGCCTTTTTTAGTTTTGACGGGTAAAAGTTTTGAAGAGTATAAGGAGTTGCACCAACGTATGCAAACCGAGACCGGCAAATTGATGAATGGCGCGGAGATTCTGCTTGAATGCCTGGCGCGCGAGGGAGTCGATTGTTTTTTCGGCTATCCCGGCGGCGTCACGCTGCCTTTCTATGATGCGCTCGTCGACAGCCACATCCGCCACATTTTAGTGCGCCACGAAGAGAACGCCTGCTTCGCCGCCGAGGGCTATGCGCGCGCCACCGGCAGGGTCGGCGTCTGCTGCGCCACGTCGGGTCCGGGCGCAACCAACCTCATCACCGGTCTGGTCGATTCCATGATGGATTCGATTCCGATCGTGGCCATCACCGGCCAGGTGCACTCCAAGCTCATCGGCAGCGACGCGTTCCAGGAAGCCGATACGTTCGGCATCACGCGCCCCGCCACCAAACATAACTTCATGGTGAAGACGTTGCAGGAGCTTCCCAAGATCGTCCACGAAGCTTTCTACATCGCGGCCAGCGGCCGGCCGGGTCCGGTGCTGGTGGATATTCCCAAGGACATTTTCCAGGCTCGCGGCCATTACGTTCCGGTGGATACCATCCATCTGCCTGGATATAAGGTGTTCACAGAGGGACATACCGGTCAGATTCGCCGCGCGGCGCAGCTGATCTGGGAAGCCGAGAAGCCTTTCGTTTACGCCGGCGGCGGTATTGTCGCGGCAGGCGCCTCGCCCGAACTCACCGAACTGGTGGAGATGGCCGACCTGCCCGCGGTCTGCACGCTGATGGCACTGGGAGGATTGTCGTCGAGCCATCCGAATTTCATCAGCATGCCGGGCATGCACGGCAGTTACGCCGCCAATATGGGCATGACGGACTGCGATCTTCTGATTGCCCTCGGCACACGCTTCGACGATCGCGTCACCGGCCAGTTGCAGAGCTTCGCGCGCCATGCCCGCGTCATTCACGTGGACATCGATCCGGCTGAGATCGGCAAGAATCGAACACCCGATATCCCGATCGTCGGCGACGTCAAACGCGTGCTGCAGAAACTGAACAAAGTCATGCAGGAACTCGAAGCCGAGTTCAAGCCGA
>JBEKOS010000527.1:0-3320 GCA_049521535.1 Terriglobales bacterium
CGGCCGCAGAGTAGTTGGTATCACCCGCAAAGCTCGCCGACATCGTATAAGTTCCCACCGTATCGGAGGCGTCCGGCGTAAAGGTAGCCGTGCAGGTAATCGGGCTAGTGGCGCCAGTGCAAGTCGGCGCGCTGAAACTTCCTGGGAGACGTCGCCCCGGTACGCGCGGGGCGTTCGTCGTGAACGCAAGACCGCCGGTCGGCGCGGTCCCACCGCCCGTCCACGCCAGGGTTGCGGTAATAACTGTAGGCGTCAGGCTGCCGTAACTCTCCGTGGCAGGATTCACACTGGTTACGGCCACCGTCGGCGCCTGCTGCGTAATCGAAAAGTCGTTGGCCAGCGTGTTGCTGGCAGCCAGATAGTTGACGTCACCCGCGTAGTTGGCCGTCATCGAGTAGGTACCTACCGTATCCGTGGCGCCTGGAGTAAAGGTCGCAGTGCAGGTAATTGGGCTGGTGGCGCCGACGCAAGTTGGCGCACCGAAGCTGCCGGGGGCATGCCCTCCCGGTACCCGCGGGGCATTCGTGGTGAAGGTAAGGCCTCCGGTGGGCGCCGCACCATCGCCCGTCCAGGAAAGAGTTGCCGTGACCACCGTTGGCGTCAGGCTGCCATAGACCTCCGTCGCCGGGTTCACGCTGGTGACCGCTACCGTAGTCGCTGCCCGAGCCACTGTAATCACTAACGGTGCAGAGGTACTGGTCGTGTAGTTGTGATCTGCGGCGAAGGTGGCAGTCATGGAATCGCTGCCACCGGGAAGGGTGGCAGGGCCGAATACTGCTTGCGCCGTCCCGGTCAAATAATACCCGGCAAGTTCGGGTACTGAAGTCGTGGAGATTATGTTGCCGCAGATGGCGAAATCTGGATACGTGTCTTCGTTGAAGTCAGCCGCGGCGACGGGGGTCTGCGAAGTGGTAAGCGGATACCCCGTAGCGGTCAATGTTGTCGCCTGCCAGGCGGCGGTACCGGGGTTCAGCAACAGGACCGGCAAACCGTCCGTTTGACTCATGACAATTAAGTCGGTGAACCCGTTCTTGAGGAAATCCTGTGCTACCACAGTCAGGGTGTTGTTGAATGGCTCAGTGGTGTACGCCGTAAGCTGAAAACTCGGCTGCGAGGTCAGGGTCCCGGCGCCATTGCCCGTCAACAGGCGAATCCAACTGGAAACACCGCCGGCGACGGCGCCGTTATTATCCCACTCCGCCAGAACCACGTCCGTGTTGCCGTCGCCGTTGAAGTCGCCTATGGCAATCCCGGTCAACGACTGAGTCGTCTTGGTGGCATCCGCAATGGCGAGGGCTACTTCCAAATTCGGCGGCCCCATGGCGCCGGTGGCATTGCCGAGGTCTCCCAGGCCATCCCCTTCATAAAGCTCGAGAAAATATCCCGTGGGCGCTGTGTTGCACGCTTCGGGGTTGGCAACGTAGTAGCCAATTAAGATGAGATCAAGATGGCCGCTCGCCGTGAACTTTCCCGGGGCAACGAGCGAGGGAAGGAAAATGCAGCTACCGGTCGCCGGCAGAACGAGCTGAGTCGGCGCATTAGGGGCCGCGAAGGTAAGGAGGAACACATTGGTGCCATTGGAAAACACAATGTCGTCATGCGCCGGGGCGGCTTCGTGGTATTGGCCCGCGGCAAGCTCACAAGGAAGAAATCCATTCGCGCCGTAGCACGGATTGGGGGTTATCGCGGTTTCTATCGTCCCATCGCCGCTGTTTAGCTCAAAAGCAATTTGACCCTCGGTCGCAGTGCCGGGGCCGTCGTCCACGCCGGCCACGTCCATCGCGCCATCCCCGTTGTAATCTCCTACGATCAATTGTGAAAGCGTCTCCGTGAAGCCAGAGGATCCGAGGGGATAGGTAGTAGAAAATCCAGGTCCAGGCCCTAGTAAAACGATCACGCCGCCGTTATAGGAAACCGCCAGATCGGGTATGCCATCCCCGTTGAAATCGGCGGTTGCCACTGCCTGGGTCGTCCCTAAGGTGGGAATCGTGTTAGCGGTGTTAATTGCGCTGTAGGTGAATGTCTGCGTCGCCGGAACGAGCGCGAGCGAAGCAGACAACGGCCCGCCTGGTCCCGCGATCGTAAGGTTGCCCGAAGGCACGCCACCCTGGCTGGCAGTACTGGGAGCAACATCTCCAGTAAACGTCACCGGCGCCGGATAAGTAACGGAGGTTGAGTTTGCGCTGAGAGTCGTAGTCGTCGGGGCCTGTGCCTTAAGAGCGGGGGCTAACACCGTCAAAGCCAGGAGAAAACAGACAATAAACAGGACCGGGAATGGCTGCCGTCGGCTTCGCAGTTCGTCAAAGGACGTATCTGGTCTATGGCTGAGAATTGCCATCATAAGCCTCCCCTTCCCATGGCAGACGACAGCCGGAGAGCTGCACCAGCGCCGGAAACGGCCGGCACAAAGACTGTTCGCGGCGCCGGCAGGTCGCCCTGATAGAGCCACATCGGTCCAGGTCCGGACGCAGTAATCTGAAACGTCGTATTTCCGCTTAGAGAAGCCAGACGATCGGGCGCGCAGGCACACGTTGCCGCAACTATCGACGCGGGTTGCGTCAGACTCACCCGCAGGATGGTCCCGCTCGGGTTGGCAATCACGGCCCAGCGACCGTCGTAGGAAGCCGCCACGCCTACCGGCGAATTGACTCCATTCGCTGCGGCTGCGATCGATTGCGGACTTCCACCGGCAGTCACATCCTGCACCGACCACACCACGTTTTTGGCAGCATCTGCGATCAGGGCTCCATTCCCCGTTCCCACAAAGCGCATGTCTCCCAATCGGCCCACGGCTGTAACGAAATGCACGGCTCCCTGTCGCGCAGTTGAAGAAACATTAATGCCTCCGTCCGCGTTAGCCGTCGCGATCAGCAAGGTGCCGCCGTCGCTAACCGACAACGCGGTAGGCGCCGCAAACAAAGAAACGGGCTGTATCTGCGGAGCGGTCGGCAAATTTGTGAGGAGCAAAGAGGAGGATTGGCCCGGTACAAACACGACTGCCGAAGCTCCCATTGGACTGAGGACAACCTGCTCTTTCGCCGACAACCCCGAACTCTGAACATTGGGCGTGCCGCCTGGCAGCAACGCCAACGACACATTGCCGACTGCGTCGGTCAGAAGGACATATCCTGCACGCGACGAGGTCGCCCCAGAAATGTACGCGCCCGAATTGAAGGAAGCCGCGCCTAACAGGGAACCACCCGGCAGGCCGCGAATTGGGCGGACTCCGGGCGAAACCGCGTCCCAAACGTAACCGCTAAACACGCCCGCGATTTGGCTGGCGGAGTTGGCTAGATTCGAACTGGACGAGCCTGCACCGC
>JBEKOS010000528.1:0-3319 GCA_049521535.1 Terriglobales bacterium
CGTCACCGACCCTGTCGGAGTGGGCGGTCCGGCCGGTGTCACCGTCGCGGTAAAAGTCACGGCTTGTCCGAAGGTAGAGGGGTTCATACTCGAAGTAACCGTAGTGGTTGTAGCCGCCAGGCTGGAGGTCGTGATCGTAATGGTGGCCGATGCCGACACGAAAGCATTCGCGTTCGATTGGGCGATAACCGTAACCGTACTGCCCGCAGGAATGGTCGAAGGCGCGGTATAGGTCGTCGGCACGCCGCTCCCGGTGTTCCGGGCACTGAATGAGCCGCAAGCGCCGGGGCTGCCGCAGATGTTCAACCAATCGACGCCAGAGTCGGTGGAATCATTCTTAACGGTTGCCGTAATCGGGATACTTGCACCTACCGTCAGGGTTGCGGGGACCGAGCCGAGACTAACCGTAATCGGAGGTGCCGCCGTCCCCGTAATGGTGGTTATCACGTAGTCACGGCCGCTGCTACTTAGGGAGGTGGCGTTGATTTGAACCTGGCCGGCCGCATAAAGGCTTCCCGCCGGAGGAGGCGTTGCTGGTGCGGTGTAAATGGTCTGGTAAGCACCTGTACAGGGACCATACACCTCGTTGCAGCTTGCCGTGGTTGCAACGCTAAAGGAGCCGCAATCAGCGGCCGCGCATTTCACCTCCCAGGAAATGCCCTTATCACCCGGCTGGGCATCAGCATAGGTAGCGGAAAGAGGAACTGTAGCGCCCGACTTTATGGAAGCGGTAAGACCGTTGATGGTAACTCCGCCCAGAGATCCATGACAGCCAGCGATATTAACCAAGCCTGCGGAGAGAACAAGCGCAAGGACGCAAAAGGCTGCTTTCCTTCGCTGCCCGCTGATTCGCGAGGACATCGGTAAGTGATCAAGGAGACGGTATTCACGGCTAAGCTTTGGGGCGATTCGACGGCTATGCACTGGGTAGTTCCTCCTGATTTCTTGCGTTTGTCTTATCTGTCTGCAACTGGCTGGTGAACTATGCTGGCACGATTGGCCCTGGGAAAGCTGTTCCCAACGGAACAGTTCTAAAATAAAATTTACGTACATTTACGAATACGGGGATGACGGCAGGCCGGATAGGATCAGTCGTGCAGGGCCATGTAGGCTACCGGCGAATGCTCAATGGCTCGACAATTAGGTTCACCAATACTTGCTGTCCCACGTCTGAGTCGGCCCCGGCGGGTACGCAGAGACATGGCGAGAACCTCGGGAGATTCCTCTAGGGCGTCCATTTCCGGCTCGCCCCGCGTAAACGCGGGACGAGCGAGAAGGGGAATCGGCTATTGGGTAACCGTAAGCGTGACGGTCGCAGTCCCGCTGGTAGCACCGCTTGCCGAGGCGGCAATGGTAACGGTGTAGGTCTTCTGCGCCGGGCCCACAACTCCACCGCCAGCGGTACCGCAGCATCCCACCCAGCTCACGGCCATCAGTATTAACAATCCGATCAGCAGCCAATCCGCCTTGCGGAGCCGTCGCAACCTGACCTTGCGCACTCCGCCCGGCAGAAGCAGAAGACCGGGCAGCATCACGGCAAAAAATGCCAGTGAGGACGATGAGTCGCGCGGAGTGCGAAGGCGGGCGTCCGCCAGGGTGGTGCTGACGGTCATCGCCACCGTCGCCGGAAGACCTCCCACCGGCACTGTAGACGGCGAAAACGCACAACTCGCATCGGAAGGCAAGCCCGTGCAGGTAAAAGTGACCGGAGCGGTGACTGTTCCGGTGGCGCTGACCGCGAGGCTGTAATTGGCCGGTTGCCCGCCCACAGCCGTGAGTGTCGCGGGCGTTGGCGCCAAGTGAAGCACTGCGGCTGCCGCGGCATTCACCACCTGCGAAAATGTGCCGCTACTGCCGGAATAGTTGCTGTCGCCGGAGTAGGCCGCCACTATCGTGTTGGTTCCCACTGCGAGTGAGGAGGTAGTGCAAGCCGCCGTGCCCGATGAGCCGAATGTAACCGCACCACAGCCCGTTATGGTAGTGCCATTCGACGTGAATGCCACCGTCCCAGTGGGTGGCTGCGGCACGACGAGGGCGAACCGCGAAACCTGGCTGCGTTTGACGGCTTCGCTTTCTGACGCTACCGTGCTCGTAAAGGTCACCGACTGACCAAAGTTGGAAGGATTGAGGCTGGATGCCACGCTGGTCGTTGTGGCAGCCAAGTCCACGACTTGCGACAACGGCGAACTGGCGCTACCCACGTAATTGGTGTCTCCCGAGTAGGTCGCTACAATCGCGTCCGTCCCCACCGGCAAGGCAGAGGTAGTGCACTGCGCCGAACCCGACGAACTGAGGGCCACGGCGCCGCAGCCGGTGATGGCCGCACCATTGGACGTAAACGCCACCGTCCCGGTAGGCGTCTGCGGCAAATACAGGGTGGAGCGCGAATCCCGGCTTCGCTTCACGGTATCGGTTTCCAGCGTCACCGTGGCCGTAAGAGTCACCGCCTGATCGAAGTGGGATGGATTCAAACTGGAAGCAACCGTGGTCGAAGTGGCTGCCATCTCCACGATTTGCGACAACGGCGAACTGCCGCTGCCCACGTAATTAGTGTCGCCCGAGTAGGTCGCTACAATCGCGTTCGTCCCCACCGGCAAGGCAGAGGTAGTGCACTGCGCTGTGCCCGACGAACCGAGGGTCCCTGCTCCGCAGCCGGTGATGGTCACGCCATTGGACGTAAATGCCACCGTCCCGGTGGGCGTCTGCGGCGAAACCACAGGGAAATGCGATTTATGGTTGCCCGCCGCGCCGGCAGATTCCGGCGTCACCGTAGCCGTGAAGGTAACGGCCTGATCGAAACTGGACGGGTTCAAACTGGAAGCCACAGTGGTCGTGGTAGGGGTTGTGACCGGAGCATTGACCACCTGCGACAGATCGCCGCTGCTTCCGGAGTAATTGCTGTCCCCCGAATAGGTCGCCACAATCGCGTCCGTTCCCACCGCGAGGACCGAGGTTGTGCACTGCGCTGTGCTCGACGAACTGAGCGCTACTGCGGCGCAGCCGGTTATGGTGGTGCCATTCGCCGTGAAAGCCACTGTCCCAGTGGGTGTCTGCGGCAAAACCCGGGGGGAGCGCCCGGAACGGCCATGCACGAAGAGGTCGCTTCCCAGCGCCACTGTTGCCGTGAAGATTACGGCTTGGCCGGACGTGGAAGGATTCAAACTTGAAGCCACGGTGGTTGTAGTGGCCGCCATTTGCACGACCTGCGACAACGCCGAGCTGGCGCTGCCCGAATAATTCGTGTCTCCCGAATAGGTCGCCACGATCGGGCTGGTCCCCACCGGCAAGGCTGAAGTAGTGCACTGTGCCGTGCCCGAAG
>JBEKOS010000529.1:0-3317 GCA_049521535.1 Terriglobales bacterium
AGCGAGAGCATCAAAGAGGTTCTGGCGCGCGCCGACGCCCTGATGTACAAACAAAAGGCTGAGATGCGCAAGCAGACGAGCGCGGCGCCGGGAGCGCTAGTGAGTTAGCATGACGGATCTCACCCTGCTGGGGTCCGCTTGCCTAGGACGATGTGGCTGGGCCCAAAACGTGGGATAATCCCCCCTGTTGGTTAACAAGGGAGGGTGACTCATTTGGGCGAACTCAACATTCATGATGTGCTGGGAAATCAGTACCGAGCGTCGATCGAGATGCTTTTGCAGGCGATAGGCAGGTGCCCCGCATCCCTATGGCTCACCCCTGGCTATCCCAATAAGTTCTGGCATATTGCCTACCACGCGCTCTTTTACACCGACTTGTACCTGCAAGCCTCCGAAGCGGAATTCCACCCTTGGGCCCAACATCGGCCAAACTACCAGTTTCTGGGTTCTGCCCCTTGGCCGCCGTTTGATCGGCCAAAAATCGAAGTCCCTTACAGCAAAGCGGAGATTCTTGCCTATCATGAGGTCTGCCGTGGAGAGATCGATGACCGCGTGCGAGCCCTGAATCTCGCCTCGCCCTCGGGGTTCCCTTGGCTCCCATTCAGCAGGCTGGAACTGCACGTGTACAACCTCAGGCATCTTCAACATCATGCGGGACAATTGATTGACCGGCTAACCCGCTTTTCTCACCAGCTTCTTGGGGCCGACTTCGAGGACACTGAGAATCTCGACGGCGGTCTCACTGGGATGCTGAGAGAGTCGAAAAAGGGCCTGTGGACGATCACGCATGACCATGGCGCCGTTTTCGGCTCTCCCTCTGTTGAAAACAAAGCGCTTGCCGATGCGATTCGACACACTTCCGCCTGTGCATATCTTTTCTGACCACGGCCGGATCGAGGGGCGTTTTTA
Organism: Terriglobales bacterium; assembly: GCA_049521535.1. Lineage (GTDB taxonomy): Bacteria > Acidobacteriota > Terriglobia > Terriglobales > Acidobacteriaceae > CAZUCM01. The sequence continues at coordinate 910 of JBEKOS010000529.1, forward strand.
TACCCGCACGGGCACCTGCTGAAGTCGCGCCCAGATGCTGGCCCAGACTTCCTGGTACGGGTAACCCCCGGCCAGAGCGATCCACACCTTCCGCACCGTCACCCGAATCAGCGCTCCGATCTTCAGCACCTTCAAGCGAATTGTCGTCACTTGTGCCTGGGCGAGCGCGGTGTCCTTTAAGCCCAGCCGACGGAGCGCCTCCAGCAGCAGATAGGCGATGGAGGAGAAGTACAGCCGGATCTGATTGCTGCGCATCCACGCCGTGCTCGTCCGGCCCGCGAACAGCATCAACTGCTCTTTGATCCGGTTCTCCATTTCCCCCCGCGCGCAATATAACTCTTCATACAAGCGGCGCGCTTCCCAGGCTTCCGCCGACAGCGAGGTCACCACAAACCGCGGATTGGCCCCCTTCTCTAAATTTTCCGCCTTCGCCACCACCCGCCGCGCTCGCGACCAACTGTCGCGCGTCTGATAGGCAAACTCCTGGAATACCCGGGCCGCTTTCCCCGTCTGCGCAAACGCCGCCGCCGCCTGCTCCATCTCCGGCGCAATGGCTGCCTTGAGCCGGTCGTTCTTCGCCACGGCCAGCACATAGTCGACCCCGTGATCCTCACACCACTTCATCAGCTCTTCCCCACCAAATCCCGAGTCGCCCCGCAGGATGATCTTCACCTCCGGCCAGGCCTGGCGAATCTGTTTCACGATCCGCTCCAACTCCTCCACGCACCCCGCCGCCGCCCCGTGATCGGAGGTCCGCAAGCGCGCGCAGAGGAGCGCATCCCCACAAAAGATATACAGGGGCAGATAGCAATAATCCCCGTAGTAGCCGTGAAAGAACCGCCCCTCCTGCCGCCCGTACAGGGGATCGTCCGTGGCATCCAAATCCAGAACGATCTCGGCCGGCGCTTGCGCGTGCGATTCCAGCAACACCTCGACCAGCAGCCGGTCCACCGCCGCCGGATCGATCACGATCTTCTTGTAGCGTTCCTTCTCTCCCACTTCCGCCTTCGTCAGCTCTAAACGATTCAGCGTGCTCTTGCCCGCCAGCGCTTTCCCCCGATCTCGCTCGCGCGCCCGGCTCTCTCCCGTGGGATCGGCTTTCTCTGCCAACACCGCCAGCAGCGGGTCCCGCCGCAGTTCGTCGTGATCGTTCAAATCCTCGTATCCCAGCGCCAACCCGTACACCCGCTGCGCCACCAACTCCTCCACCGTGTGCTCAATCCGCTCCCCCTCCCGGTAGTCGGTAAAGCAGGCCGCAAACCGCGCCAGGATCCCCGTCCGCTTCTCCACCTCCCGCAGCAGCAACCCACCTCCATCGCTCGTGATCGTCCCACCGTTAAAATCCGCCCGCACTTCCCGCTGTCCTAAGGGATGAAATTCAAAAAGTTTTCCGTTACACTCTGTGGTCATAAGGCTGTCTCCGTTCTCTGGCGCAAGTTTTTCTCAACAAAATGCTTATGCCAGAAGAGACAGCCTTTTTCAATTTATTCGTGAGAAATCCGGGTTAGCGACGCCTCCCCGGTGATCATCCTGAATGAATCCCAGCGCCGTGTGCCGGAACTTGATCAATGTTCCACCGCCTACCTCGGTCAGCCGGTATTGCAGATTCGAGACAAAGGGATAGGACGCGAACAATGGCCCCGCGATTTCGAGCAAAGTCGGCCGTTTGATGGCCTGCACATGCCCCCAGAAATGGCCATTGTCGCCGCCCAAGTCGCGGTACCACCTTCCCCCTGGCCACGGCTCAATCTTCATCGGTATGGGCTTGCCGTTGTCCGCTTCATTGTAGGGTCCCATTTGGTCTAGCAATGCGGCGAAGGTCTTCTCGACCGGCGCATTTACATGGATTTCCTGGGTGATGTTCAATGTCAGGTCCTCAATGGTTCGTGCCGGCAGGGTCATGCTTCCTCCTTCCAGGGATATCCGAATTAAACTCCAATCACGGCTCGCGTTTTTCTTCGGCGCGTTCCTTAATTCGCTTCAATTGGTGTTGCCAGATGCATTCGAATTTACTCGTCCACTCGTGAAGAGGCCTGATGGCCTCCGCATTGGTGCGATAGTATTTGTGGCGGCCATCGCGCCGCACGTGGACAAGGCCGACGTCGCGCAGGACGCGAAGGTGCTTGGAAACGGAGGGCTGCTCCAGGCCCAAGGCTGCCACAATGTCCCCGACGGGGCGATCTTGTAACACGAGAAAGTTCAAGATCTCCCGCCGGCGGGGTTCAGCGACCGCGTTGAAGGCATCCGATGTGGTGGCAGCGCGTGGCATGTCCCCACATTACATTCCCATATAGGAATATGTCAAGTGTTTTCTCCTCTCTGCCGCTGTCCCCCGAATGATTACAGGACGTTTGGATTGATCGTCACCCGGTGTGCAGCACCTTATGCAGGCTCACATTCTCACCGTC
>JBEKOS010000530.1:0-3310 GCA_049521535.1 Terriglobales bacterium
CGCAGCATCACCTAAAGTCGCTCAATTGGAGGAGGAGTTGGGCGAGGTCAAGAAAGACCTGCTGGCGCTGAAACGGCAATTTGCGGAGTTTCGTAAGCAGTTTGAATAGGCTGAACGGGATGGCCTTGGATTTGGAGAGGAACAGCGGCAATATACAGATGCGCAACCGGATCTCTAAGCTGTTCCACGCTCTCAGTTGAACCTCATTCCCTTGGCAACGCAAGTGGTTGACTTACGACATACAGCGGCGATGGGCTTGTGGTCTGTATGTGATTCTTTTCCAACTCCGCTTTAATGCGGCTTCGCAATTCGCGGAGCACGTCATACTGCGCGCCCGGTTTAGTCTTGATCAGCACGAGATAATCCACTTCGCCCGGCGCCACGCGCTCAATGCCGGGCACCTGCGGGTCAGCCAGTAACACGTTCGCAAACTGAGGTTCTTGACGCAACTCGGCCCCGACTTCCTTCAGCAGCTTGATGACCCGGTCAGAATCCTCCTGGTAGCTGACGGCAACGGTCACCGAACCTTGGGCCCAGTCCCGCGTCATGTTCGACACCACGGTGATTTGGCCGTTGGGGACGTTGTGCACCGTGCCATCGGCATCCCGCAAAACCGTGCGGCGCAGGGTCAGGCGCTCGACGGTTCCCGAGACGTTTGAAATTTTGACCACGTCGCCCACGTCATACTGGTTCTCCATGAGCACGAAGAAGCCGTTGATCAGGTCACGCACCAGAGTTTGCGCGCCAAAGCCGATGGCCAGGCCGGCTACGCCCGCGCTGGCCAATAACGGACCCACGTTAATCCTGACCACTTGGAGCACTTGCATCGTCGCCAGGAACAGAATGACGAATTTCCCGACGCTATTGATCACGCTTGTTAGCGTGTGCACTTGCTGTACCCGAAAGCCGCTCTGGGTCTCTCCGCTCCGACTGACGGCTGCCAGCCGATGCGTGAGCACGTGCAACAGGCGGACCAGAATAAACGCGATCAGCAGGATAACGACAATGCGTGGGGCGTCAGTGCGCAGGAATTCCAGCGCGTCGGTATGCCAGCGCTGCAAAACGTCGTAAAAGTTGTGAACCTCGCCGCCCATGCTCGCGGGCGATTATAACAAGAGAACGGTGCTTAATACCCAACCTTCAGCAATCAGCTCTCAGCCATCCGAAAATAGAAATCGCTATCCAACAACCGCAGGCCTGTGCCCGGTAATCAGCACGCAGTGACTTGTCCTCTGCAATGGGCAGCCAACCACGTCGCTCAGGTGATGGCTGAAAGCTGATGGCTGTTGGCTGTTGTTTATAATCGTCCTAAATTCTTGAGGTAGAGGCGATTGTGTATCTCAAATTGTCGATCCGGGCCGTGTTGGTACTCTCGTTAACAACTTCGATTTTGACGCAGCCATCAGCGATCGCAGCGTCCGCACAGGCGAAGGATTCGCAGGTGGACTCGACGGCGCCCCCGCCAGGCCCGTACCAGGCGCAACACGGGAGCACCGTCAACCAAGACCGGGACCAGGCGCAGGCGGAATTTGAGAGGCAGGCAAAAATCGCAGCCAACAAAAAGCGCCAGCAGGAACTCAAGCGGGATACTGACAAACTGCTGCAACTGGCTACGGACCTGAAGGCCTCGGTAGACAGGAGCAACGAGAACATCCTTTCGCTGGATGTGATCAAGAAGGCGGAACAAATCGAAAAGCTGGCGAAGTCGGTGAAAGACAAGATGAAGGCGGAAAACTAGCAGGAGAGCAATCAGCCATCAGCAGTCAGCCATGCCGCACGGCTGATTACTGATGGCTGACTGCTATCTGCTGATTGCTGTTTTTCAGTCCGCGGCGTTCGCCACTTCTGGCGCACCTAACTCCGCAGACACCTTAATGCGCATGGAATAGAACGACCGGTATACAAAAGTAAATGAGATCAAGAAGAACACCACTGCCAGAACTCTCTCCAGCATAGGCGCGGCGGCGCTCAAGCTTACCGCCAACTCCACCGCCAGCAGGCCAAACAGGGTGGTGAACTTGATGACCGGATTCATCGCCACCGAAGACGTGTCCTTGAATGGATCGCCGACGGTGTCACCCACCACAGTGGCATCATGCAGTGGGGTGCCTTTTTGTTGGAGTTCCACCTCTACGATTTTCTTCGCATTGTCCCATGCCCCGCCGGCATTGGCCATAAACATTGCCTGATACAGACCAAATATGGCAATCGAGATCAGGTAGCCGATGAAGAAAAACGGCTCGATGAAGGCAAACGCCAGAGTGCCAAAGAAGACCGCAACAAAAATATTAAGCATGCCCTTCTGGGCATACTGGGTGCAGATTTCCACCACGCGCTTGGAATCGGCTACGCTGGCCTTCTCCGAACTTTCCAGGTTGATGTTCTTCTTGATGAACTCCACCGCCCGGTAGGCTCCGGTGCTGACGGCCTGCGTGGAAGCGCCGGTAAACCAGTAGATCATGGCGCCGCCGGTAATAAATCCAAGCAGAAAAGGAGCGTGCAGAATCGACAGTTTGCCCACGTCCGTGGAGAGTCCATGGGTGAGCGCCATGATGATGGAAAAAATCATGGTGGTGGCGCCGACCACGGCGGTGCCGATCAGCACCGGTTTGGAGCTTGCCTTAAAGGTGTTGCCCGCTCCGTCATTGGCTTCGAGCAGGTATTTGGCTTGCTCGAAGTTGACTTTGAAACCGTAGTTCTTTCGCAAGTCCTCCTCAATGCCGCGTTCCTGTTCGATCATGGAAAGCTCGTAGACCGATTGTGCGTTGTCGGTCACCGGACCGTACGAATCGACGGCGATGGTGACCGGGCCCATTCCCAGGAATCCGAATGCAACCAGGCCAAATGCAAACACCGCCGGAGCCAGCATGAAGTGCACCAATCCGTGCGAGCTTACGTAATAGGCCATGCTCATCAGGATGATCATGGAACCGCCCAGGTAATAACAGGAAAAATTGCCGGCGACGAAGCCGGACAGGATGTCCAGCGATGCCCCGCCTTCCCGGGCTGACGTTACCACTTCCTTGACGTGGCGGGACTCAGTCGAAGTGAAAACCTTTACCAGTTCCGGAATAATGGCGCCCGCCAGTGTGCCGCAGGAAATGATGCTGGCCAGCTTCCACCAGATCGTTGCGTTGGCCGGAGCATCGATCGCGCCGTCCAGGCTGGGGATCATGTACCACGACACCAGGTAAGTCAGCCCGATCGAAACCAGCGAGGTGATCCACACCAGCGAAGTAAGCGGGGCCTCATAGTTCATCTTGTCGACTTTTCCGTACCTGGCCTTGGCGATTACGTCGTTAATGAAATA
>JBEKOS010000531.1:0-3309 GCA_049521535.1 Terriglobales bacterium
AGGCGCCCTAAGGCTATGATTTGCTGTTTCTTTTCTTCACTCAAGACATTGCTCATGGAGAACGGAGGATAGGTCCTCACGTCCCAGTCAATGTCCTGGACGACGGTCTACAACTGGCCGGTATTCAGGTGTCCCCGACTGGCCGGTTTTGGGTGTCCCCCGAGGACAACCAGGCGGGCGGATCGTAGCGTATGGGTAGCGCTCGCACTGGTCACGCAGGGGTTGCCATGCGTAACCCAGAGTTAACTCCCGGATCGCGACTAAAAACAGCATTGAATACGCCGCGCCTCGGGCGTTAGAGTTCGTTCGGAGGGGCATTTCCGGTGGCACGAAAGAAAACAACTCACAACAGCGCCGAGCGACGGTCCCGACTGCGGTTTCGCATCGGGCAGGATATCTCTTACAAATGCCTGTCTGGAAAACGACTCCCCGGCGTCGGGAAGGTTCTGGATATCAGCAGCCACGGAGTCAGCTTCACGACCGATGACACCCTGAATCCTGGAACGCCCATCGAGCTATCGGTAAATTGGCCGGCACTGCTCGACCACACCTGTCTCTTGAAGCTGATGGTCTACGGTTGCGTGGTTCGGAGCGAAGCGAACGCTGCGGCCATCAGGATCGAACACTATGAATTTCGCACTCGGGCAACCCAGGTCCTACCAGTCTTGCCGGAGCCACTACGCCACCCGAAAGAGGTCTGATCTTCCGGTTCACTGGCGTAATTTTTCCTGGGGAGAGCCTGCTCAGTCCACGTGCGATTTGTTCCGCGGCGATTTCTTGTTAAGCACGGCCAGCAATTGCGCAGCCGACGCCGGAGGCTTTACGGCCCGGTGCAGCACGATGTCCTTGGCGGGCAGTTTCTTCCGATAGAGTTTCTCGTTGGCCTCGTTGTCTGGACGAAGCGTGGACCCTTCCAGCGAGACGCCCGCAAACAATCCACGTGACCGCGGATAGCTCAGGATTTCAGCCCGCATCGTCAGGTCCGTGGCCGCAGCAGCATCCCGGCCCTTGGGCCCCGCCGCGGCGGCCGCGGCGGCACCCAATTTGACCTTACTGCTGAGTATTCCCTGAGCGCCCCGCTGATTCATCACCAGCAGGACGAAATCCGTCGCCTGCCCTCCTAGCTGGAGTCCGAAACTTCCACCCTCGAGTGCAATCATGGACGGTGTGCCCCAGGGGCCGGTGAAGGTGTCTCCACCCCGGCAGGTCATCAGACCGCGGCCACAGCTGCCGCCAATGCCGATGGCGAATTTCAGTACCGAAGGCAGTACGATCACACACTCTACCTTATCGAGCAGATCCTCCGGAATATCATCGGGCATATTGAGAATCTCGCGCATGACCGTCCACCATACCCGTCGGCGCTGTAAAACAGGAGGATTGCAGGAGAGCAAACGTCACTATTTCAATGACTTGCATGGGTTTCGATGCCAAGTTATCAGGCTTTCTATCAGGGCACAAACAGGAGAAAGACCTTTCAAAACATTGCATGCAGCGACCGCTGGAGCAGCGGAGGACCAGCGGAGGAAAAGGCACGGAATACCGCCTTCCCAAATGCGGCGATGTTTTCTTAGATCAGAGTTATTTTCCACAGCGGTGTAAATGCCGAATTGGCCCCGCCCGCCAGTCCAGGAAAGAAGTGTCGGCACGTCATAAGATTCAATGAGTTGGGAGGCGAATTCGGCATTACGCCGCGTAGATTACGCGTGTCGCTTGCAGCGCCATCGCCAGGAGTTGCGAAAGTGGAATTCCTTGCCTTCCCAAATGCGGCAATGTCTTCTCAAATCAGAGTCATTTTCCACGGCGGTGTAAAAGCCGAATTGGCCCCGCCCGCCAGTCCAGGAAAGAAGTGTCAGCACGTCATAAGATTCAACGAGTTGGGAGGCGAATTCGGCATTACGCCGCGCAGATTACGCGTGTCGCTTCCAGCGCCATCGCCAGGAGTTGCCAAAGTGGAATTTCGCTGCCTTTCCTCCGCTCCAAACCGAGTGGCACGGCTCTTCGAAACGATAGCGTTGGTCTGTGGCGGTGTAATGCCGAACTCGCTCCAGATGTGCCAGAGATTCTTGCCAGAATGAGGCGGTGGGGCGAGTTCGAGTTCGGCTTTACGCCACCACAACGTGAGCGAGTTCGGCTTTACGCCGACGCAAAACTACAGCTATCGCTCGGGCGCGCATCATCCTGGAGTCGGCACGATCGTAAGCCTGCTTTCCTCCGCTGGTCCTCCGCTGCTCCAACATGCGCATCTACTGCAAGAAATGCTGATCCAAGGCAAGAACTCGAGCCCGAGGCTTTCCGGTCGCCCGATGACGATTTCCTCCGACGGCGGCCGGCCGCGGGAGTTGCCGGCCTGGGCGCGCATGCCAGACGCGCTGGGGGTTACCGCATGGACATCCGACAGCCGCTACCTCCTGTGCACGGCACGAAAAAAAGTCCGAGGCCGCGGACGCCGGAGGATTTGAATGGCTTGCGCTTCCGGTGGACGGAGGCAACCCGGTGGCCACGGGAGCAGGCGAGGCGTTGCGCGGCGGGATTGGCGCCGGGGACGCCGATTCTGATGACGGGCGATCGCGTTCTGTTCATTGCCAGAACGGCTGAGCGGTCTAACGTTTGGGAAGTGCGCCTGTCGCCGGGCTCGTGGCGCTGCACGGGGCTCCGCACCAACTCACGTTTGGAACAATGACCGAAATCCCGCGCAGCGTCAGTGACACGGGCACTGTGGCGCTCTCAGTCGGAAGCTATCTCCACGACTTCTATCTGATTCCTCTCTCTACGGTCACCGGTCAACCCACGGGCGTCACGCGGCGGTGCAGCACTCGGCAAACTCAACACACGCGCCGATTCGTCTCACAGAGGTGGCTTGACGTTGCCGTATTCGAAGCGCGTCGAGATGACGGCCTTGCCCCCGTCGCTGTCCGTTTCCTGGCGCAGCGGCAGCCCGGTCGCCTTGGAAATCCAGACCTGCAAATCGATCTTACCCTTGGCTGTCTCAGAGTGCGAGCTGTATAGAGCCGCCATCTCGCCGTTCACCGGCTCATCCTTAACATAACGGCAGGTATCCTTGGAATTGGCGTTCTGCCCCTTCTTTGGCACCGACTGCTCCAAATCCCTTATCGAATCGGTCAGAGTCCATTTACTGTTGATCTTCATGTAAACAGAGCCGGCGGCGTATATCATTTCTGAGGGAAAAGTTTGGCCGCTAATCTTCGAAGTGCTGTAGACATGAGTGGGGGTCTTGTGCTGCTTGCCCCAAGCGGCCGCCATTACCTTCGCCATCGCCGTACAATCGTCTTGCGCCGCCAGAGGCAT
>JBEKOS010000532.1:0-3299 GCA_049521535.1 Terriglobales bacterium
CATGCATGAGGGCTTCTGCGACTTGGTTGGCCGCTATCCGGACCGTGTTCTGGAAGCGCGCGGACGGGGAATGATTCAGGCGCTGCAACTCAGTATTCCGGCGCGTCCGCTGGTTGAAGCGGCGCTCGCCGAGGGCGTCTTCTTGAATTCCACTCAGGATACCGTGCTGCGCTTCCTCCCGCCGTACTTGTTGCAGGAGAAACACGTCGATAAGGCGCTGAGGATGCTGCGGAAACTGTTGAAGCGTCGTTGACACGACGATGTGAGGCATCCGGACTGCTCGCGACTTATATGTACTACCCGCCGGCGCAGGAAAGAAGACTCGATGGCCGCATGCACGAATTTTGGGTATCCGCTGATGGCTGTCGCCTGCGATACATCCGCTGCAATTCACCGGAAGCCGGTTCGCCAACGCGGCCGCCAATCCTGCTCGTGCACGGGCTGCTGGGATATGCGTTTTCCTGGCGCTTCAACATGCAAGCGCTGGCGCAGGAGTCTCCGGTCTATGCCGTCGATCTCCCTGGCGTAGGATTCTCCGAGCGGCCAGCCCGACTGGACAGAAGCTTCAAAGGCATTGCGAATATAGTGAGACGTTCACTGGACGAAGCCGGCATACGCTCGTTTGACCTGATCGGGACCTCTCACGGTGGAGCGGTTGCCATGATGCTCGCTGCGGCTGTACCCAATCGCGTGCGGAGACTGGTGCTGGTGGCTTCGGTACATCCCTGGCTGCGGCGAGGGAGGCGGCGCATAAGTTTTCTTTCCTCGGCACTTGGGGGATTTGCGTTTCGTAGTTTATGGCCCTGCGTAGCGCCTTTAAATTCTTACTTTCTCAGCCGCATGTATGGCGATCCAAAAAAACTAACGCGAGAGACGCTGGCTGGCTATGCCGCGCCTCTCAGAATTCATGGCACCTGCGATCATCTGGTGGGTGTGGTGCGGCGTTGGAATGCAGATCTGCAGGAACTTGAGCACGCGCTGCCCGCCATCGCTTCGATTCCGACCTTGCTGCTTTGGGGCGACCGCGACACCGCCGTCCCCGTCGCGTCGGCGGACACCCTGAAAAGGCAGTTCCAACATGCGGACCTCATGGTGATGAAAGGCGCGGGGCATCTTCCCTACGAGGAGGTTCCGGATGAGTTCAATGCAGCAGTCCGCGGGTTCCTGCGGCAGTAGCCTCTAACCGTCTTCTCCGTGCGTTCCAAGTCAGTAGTAATTGGTTATTCTGGACCAGGCGCCCATGTTGCCACAATGGTACGAACTAATCCGGGCATTTTTCGAGCATCACGGCTATTGGGCGGTCGCGGTTGCATTATTGCTGGAAAATGCAGGCGTTCCTGTGCCGGGCGAGACCGTTCTGTTGTTTGCCAGCTTCCTGGCCTATTCGGAACATAATCTTCACCTGCCATGGATCATTTTGGTCGGCGCTGTTTCCTGTACGATTGCCGGAAATGTGGGATACGCGATCGGACACCACGGAGGGCGCCCAATGCTTGATCGCTGGAAGCACCTGTTTCGAATTCGGCAGTCGCACCTGGATCGCGGGGAACGGTTGTTTGCCCATTATGGGCCCGGGACGATTTTTTTTGCGCGCTTCATCTTTGGCCTGAGAGTGATTGCCGGCCCGCTGGCTGGAGTGCTTCGCATGAACTTCGGGCGGTTCGCCCTCTTCAATTTTCTGGGTGCAGCGGTCTGGGTGACGGTGATTTCGTGTCTGGGTTATCTTTTCGGAAGCCAATGGCTGGCGTTGGTGCACGCCCTGCGCGATGTGGACTTCGCGTTGCTGGCGGTGGTTGTGGTCATAGGGTTGGTAATCTGGCGCCTGCGGCGCCGAAAGTAACTACGGATTAAGACGGCTGCAGACGGATTAGCGCGGAGGGAAAAGGCTTTTACGAATCCGTTTACCTCCGTCCAAATTGGCGGTTGAGAAAGTTCGGCTGAGTCGCCATCATGAATCTCTTCGGGCAACAAATCGTAATTGAGCGCGCAGCCTGGGTTCGTTTCTTCGGCGCCATCGCCGGCCTGGCACTGGCGTTCGTGGCGGCTATCTACTCGACGATTTCTGCCGAAGCGGGCAATGTCTTGGCGACCGCCATTCTTGCCTCACTGGCGTTGCTGCTGGCGGGAATCGTGGGTCTGACAACGCTGCCATATCTTGCACGCCGGCTGGGCGGCAACCGCATCAGGGATGCAATCGACTATGACATTACCCGTGAGGGCCTTGTATACCTGGGCTTCACTCTGCTTGCAGGAATCGCCGCACTAAACACCGGCAACAATCTGCTGTTTATTGTCATCGCCGCCATGCTTGCGGCGATTGTCGTCTCCGGCATGGCTTCCGCGGCGATATTGCGCGGGCTGGAACTGGATGTAATGCTTCCCGAACATGTCTTCGCTGGAAGTCCGGTTCAGGCGCGAATCACGCTGCGGAATTGCCGGCGATGGCTACCCTCGTTTTCCGTCAGCGTGGTGCCGCTACGCCCGAAGCGGAACTCTCGCGGCGGCACGCGAAAGCAGCGACTCATTTTGGATCGCACTACCTTTACGTTTCCCTGGTGGGTGCCGGCGGAGAGGCGATGGATCAGTTTGCCTGACTGGAGACTTCGCCGTATGCCAGGATCGCAACGTCCGGAAGCAGAACTGTCTCCGCCGATTTTTTCCGGCGACGTGTATTTTCCCTACATTTCCACGCACTCTACCGCGGGTGCAAGCGTGCAAATGAATTTTTCCCGCCGCGGGCTTTTTCGTCAGGAAGGGTTTGGCGTCGCAACGCGTTTTCCGTTTTCCTTCCTCAAGAAGACCCGGCGGATGGCACTGGCGCGCGAACTGATTGTTTATCCGGCGGTCTCCCCGGAAGACTCCTCGTTTGCCATCCTGCCCATGATGACCGGAGAGTTCGAGGCATTTATGCGGGGGCGCGGCAATGATCTGTATCGCATTCGCGAGTATCAACCGGAGGATTCCTGGCGGCATGTTGATTGGAAGGCCACGGCCAAGACGGGAGGGCTCAAGGTGCGTGAATTCACGCGCGAGGACGAGCGCAAGCTGCGCGTTGTGTTCGACAATTCCACCCCCGGAATGCTCAGCGAAGGGGATTATGAGAGTGCGGTTGCGCTGGCTGCTTCGCTGGCGTGGCATTTCTCGGGTGAAGCGGTCGAACTATCGTACACCGCGCCCGGTTACCCCGGAGGCTCCGACATCTATGATTTCCTGGGTTATCTCGCTTTGGTTCAGCCTGCGGTTGGTGCTTCAGTGGTGGATGAACTTGAGGTTTCCGACGACTACAATCTCATCGTGAC
>JBEKOS010000533.1:0-3299 GCA_049521535.1 Terriglobales bacterium
CTCGGCGATAGCTAATAACTTCGCGCAGGCCATCAAAGCCGACACCGGCGGCGTCGGCGTGACCGCCAGCTTCAGCGGCGACGTCGTCACGGTTACCTCTACCGCGTTGGGCAAAGTCGGCAATGCCATTACCTTGGCGGAAACTTTGTCGAATTTCACCTGGGCGGGAGCAGGAACGCTTACCGGAGGGAGCAACGGTACCAACACTTGTTCCTCTTCGACAACCGGAACCTTTGCCGTCGATACCATCGGCTCCACGGCCAGCCCGACCGGGGCGTCGACTGCGCTTCAATTCGCCAATGCGATCGGCCTCTGCCCCGCAGCAGTGGGTGTTACCGCTGCCCGCACGACCGACGCCGTGACATTGACGAGCCTTACCCCAGGACCATTCCTGGCAGTGGGGGGAAGTGGCGCTGCTGGCATTTTTTCCTGGAGTGCGGTGACCGGTGGATCGGCTGGGACGAACAAATGCACATCGTCCACCACGGGGGCCTTTAAGACCAGCAACGACACGGCCACTCTGGCCACAGACTTCACGGCCGCCATCAATAAGTGTCCGGCGGCGGTGGGTGTCGGTGCAGTGCTGGGGACCGGCAGCAATACTTGCGGCTCAACCACCATGACCACCAGCCAGGTTTGCCTCACGGCCCTCGTGGCCGGCACCACCGCAAACGGCATCGCTCTGGCTCCGGCAACGCCGCCTTACCTGACTTGGTCGTCAACCGACCTGACCGGCGGCACCGATGGCACGACTTCGGGGACAAATTTCCAGATCTGGTCGGGCGCGGCCCAGCTCGGCGCCGGATTTATCGCCACCTACTTCGCTCAAGCGATTGCCAACAACTCGACTACGCTTGGCGTGCATGCCACATATCCAGCCGGCACCGGCTGCACCGCAAACTGCGTGGTGACTGTAACTGCCAACAACTATGGAAAACAGTACGATTATCCGCTCGCGAAAACTCTTACGGGCTTCACTTGGGCTCCCACCGCTGCGATGGCTGGAGGTCTATCGCCAGTAGTCTGGACGTCTCAAGGCGCCGGCAACGGTGAAAGCACAGTGGTGCTGCCCACTGGATCCAGCGGCATAATCGCCGACAACGTGTTCTTCCCGCCCTGGCAATCCACTACGTGGGCCTTGGGCGCTCAGATCATTGACAGCTACGGGTATGTGGAAAGGGTGACCACCGCGGGCACTTCGGGCGCTACCACGCCAAGCTGGTGCACCAGCACCGGTTCGGCCAGTCCGGGGTGCACCACGCCCGACGGTTCCGTGGTTTGGACAAACCAGGGCGCCAGCCCAACCTCTAACCTTTACTTGGGTGCGCTGACCGGCTCTCTTGGTAATAAGGGTATAAAGTACACCCAAAAGGGGCTGCAATAGAGGAGAGCAGTAGTTGGTCAAATGTCGTTAGTCGCTAAGCGGCTGGCACGCCGGTTCTACTCGGCCGGCGCTGCTGGTAATGCTTTCGGTTTCTAAGCCAGGCATATGCGTTCAATCGCCTGCGCGCGCCCGCTTTCCGGAGCGCAGTCTATCAGCGTCGCGCATAACTTCACATTGTCCTGCGCCGGCTCAAATTTTGAAGGTATCTGGGTCAGGAATCGCTTCACGATTGCCTCCCGCTCCACGCCGATCACTCCGTCGTAAGGGCCGGTCATGCCGATATCGGTCTGATAAGCGGTGCCTTTGGGGAGAATTCTCTCGTCCGCGGTAGGCACGTGCGTGTGCGTGCCCAACACCGCAGTCACGCGGCCGTCCAGGTACCATCCCAGCGATATCTTCTCCGAAGTTGCTTCGGCATGAAAGTCCACGATGATGAGGCGAGCCGATATCTTCTCCAAAAGTTGATCGGCAATGCGGAAAGGGTCGTCTATGGTGGGCATGAATACGCGGCCCTGCAGGTTGATCACGGCGAATGGACTGCCATGAGGGGTCTGGCCCTCATACACTCCCCAGCCGGGATTGCCGGCGGGATAATTTGCCGGCCGCAGCAGGCGCCGGGCGATGCTTGTTGGATTCCCGTCCGCCCGGTTGAAGAAATCAATGATTTCCTTCTTGTCCCAAATATGGTTGCCGCTGGTGAGGACCTCGATCCCCAGGTCAAGAAGTTCCTGGGTAATCGTTGGCGTGATGCCGAAACCGGCCGCGGCATTCTCGCCGTTGGCGATGACGAGGTCAATGCCGCGGTCCTTTACCAGGTGCGGAAGGCGCTCGCGCACGATAGTGCGCCCGGGCCGGCCGAATATGTCGCCGATGAAAAGAATTCGCAATTGCGGTCCTCGAGAATCAGACTAGATGCTACAAGAGCAGTCAGCATTCAGCAATCAGCCGTCAGCGCGCGGATCCTTCGCGCAGGCCCAAGCAGTGAAACAATGACTTCGTCGGCATCTGAACGACGACAGACAAGTGTGTTCTGATCCGCGTTTTTCCTCGTGAATCCGTAGCGCAAAGGCTATTTGGTCAACTCCGCCGTCACCAGAAAATCGTAGTTGCCGGACGGACTCATTGGGAGATCGAGGACGCGCTTGTTGTGCACCAGTACGTTGTCGATATACCACAGATTGACGTACGGAAGTTCCTCCGCGACGATGCGCTGTAATTCGGCGTATAGCAGGCGGCGCTGCTCCTGGTCCACGGTGCGGCGGGCGGTATCGATCAGTCTGTCCACGGCAGGGTTGCTGTAGTAGCCGCGATTGGCGCGCCGGGGAGCGAAGCTGGCGGAGTGAAAGATGTGCTCGAAGATGTCAGGGTCTTCGTTGCCGCCAATCCAGCGCAGGGAATAGAGCTGAAACCCACCGCGGGTGATATCGGCAAAAAAGGTGGCGAACTCGAAGCTTCGCAAGTCCAGCGCGACGCCGGCGGCCCGGAATTGCTGCTGTAGAATCGCCGCCAGCAGGCGCCCTGACTCCTCCGTCGAAGTCTCCATGGTCAAATGAAAACGGATGCCGTTGTGCTCGGGATAGCCCGCCGCGTCCAGGAGCGCACGTGCTTTTGGCAAATTGAAATCGTACGTGGAAACGTTGCCTTCGTATGCCCAGTGTTGTGGCGGCAGTACACTCGCTGCCGGCCTGGCCAGATCGCGCAACAGATAGTGAATGATGGGCTGCCGGTCAATCGCATATGCGAGGGCCTGGCGCACTCGCACGTCTTTCAGGACCGGATCACGCAGGTTAAAGGCGATGTACTGGTAAATGGTTCCGGGTGAAGTCTGCACAGTAAGATCAGGGTCCGCCTGCAAAGCAAACACGGTGTCGCTGGTGAGGGAATTGAGGGCAATATCCGCGCTGCCTTTGCGGAG
>JBEKOS010000534.1:0-3295 GCA_049521535.1 Terriglobales bacterium
AAACGAGTCATCGGCCAGTTCGCCCATTTCTACAATCAGAGACACACCCGTGCTCCGCATCCTAGCGCGTGATACACTAAGAGCGTTGCAGTTGACGATGGCTTCTCAGGGCGGAGTCAGTTGCGGCAGAGTAGCAGCCCCGATGCAATATCGGGGATTTGAAAAGAACGGGATGCTTCAGCGCGAATTATCGCATGGAGCAATCTTGTGGAGCAAGCTAGAAGTTCTTCCAGCGCGAATCCTCCGGATTATAGCCCTGCATTCTTCCCGAAACCCACTGAATTACCGCGTCATTTCCGTTGGTGGTGGCGATGGGATGTCCGCACGGGGAAGCGCCACGCCACCATCCTGATTCTAGGCGGGCGCGCAATTCGATTTCTGTTTCAGCGGGCGCTATGGGGTCGCGAAGTACGTGGAACTCTATGGGAGTGTTGCACCCTTCCACTTCGCATCGGAATGATATGGAAATCCAAACCATATTTTCCCGATCAGGAAATATCGAAGGGCCTGCGTCGCCTTGACCATAGACAGACACTCGCCTGCATTCTGGACACTCAAGAAATAGTCTCTGGTCATCGCTGGGCCACAAACCTTGAGCAGCATCTCGTGGCAGAGGGTTGGGCAAGAGGAGCCGAATACGTCTGTAATTCTTCCGGCACAGATCGTGAGCATGGCACAGAACAAAAAGATCAAGTTTCGGCTCAGGCATAAGAGAATCTCTCGATTCGTCTCGTCTTGCTACATCATAGACGAATCAACAGTTTACGCCATATTGGTTAGCCAAGTCCATTAGTGCCTGCTTAAGCCGTTTAGAATCAATGAGGCGGCCAAGACGGCCAAGATAAAATCTATCGCCGCCGTTCCCTCCGGCTGGCAACTGGAGGCCGTGTTGAAGAAGCTCACCAATAGTCAAGTAGCTCACGAAGGCGCTCATCAAGGAGCTCGCGATTTCCGGTCTAACCCGTTTGGAATCATCAAGGAGCTCAAGAGTCTCAAGAGGCTCACCATTTTACACCGGATGGTTTAGGTTAGCCCTTGTCAATGTCTCCCTGGTCACCCGCCGCCAAATTTCTGTTTATCGATTCCGCTCACTGTCCTGCCGGAAACGGTGCTCCACGTTAGTCACGCTCGTGCTGCGGGACTAACGTGGGAAGCAGCGTCGCGGCTCTGTCGAGGCGCGGGGAGATGCCTTCGCGCCCCGCGCCGCTCTGGCCGCAAACCGCCGACTGTAAAATGCGAACTGCTTTCTATTGTCAAGGAACTGCGATTCCAACAGCCAACCCAACGCTGCCCGTAGCCTGAGCCACGGCTGCCTGCATAAAGCTTCATTAGATACGACTACTAAGCGTATGTTTACACGAAAATGATAGTAGTTATCAAGTACACGCCGCAATGAATTTTGCCAACCTTTCGACTGATAGGCAAGCATAGGCCGCCTTCGTAGATTAGCTCCTACCCTCATGAGCTTAGACGCCGCGCGGCGTCGACCTTACATTGCCGCCTATCGGTCGCAACGAATCGGAAAGGCTTCCACGCGGTAACCCATCGTGAGACCAGTCATCCGGCTCAAAATTTGCGGCCAACCCTGCGCCGTGCACTCCGACACAATCGCCAGGAATTCGTCGCCGCTCATGCGCGCCGCAATATCAGAACTGCGCACCGCCTTGCGCAGCGCCGCGGCAAACTCGCGCAAAGCCAGGTCTCCGGCAGAATGGCCGTAGCGGTCGTTGATCATCTTCAGCCCGTTTACGTCAAACATGAGCACGGTCAGCGCATAGTTATGACGCTCGGCACGAGCCATCTCCGCGGGCAAATGCTGCAGAGCAAAGCGCCGGTTGTACGAACCAAAGACAAACGGCGTGATTCGCAGGGAGAAAGTTAGGTGATGTCAGGATAGGTCATGGAGTTCGGGTGAGGTCGGGTGGTTGGGGAAAGAGTGTGCACCGGAGTATGCACCCGTATGTTCGTGCGACCGCGCCACGATGAGAATCGGATAGCAATGCAGCCGAAGTTTCCCCCTGAGACGAGCGCGGAGCGTAAGTGGACATCTGCAATATGCAATCCCCCAGTGATTCTGGGCCTTCCCTCCGTCGTGCAAAACTTATCCTGTTTGAGATACTGTTGACGCACTTGCCGATGTAAGACGCCGGGGATAAGAGCTGGCGAGAAGCCCGCGAAGGCGCTTATTTGTTACGCACCAACCTGCAGGCAACCACGTTGTCAGAGTTGTGGTCCAACTACATGCAGTTGACCGAGGCGGAAGCTTGTTTTCGCACCCTCAAAAGCCCGCTTTCCATTCGTCCGCTGTTTCACCAACTGGAGACGCGCGTCAAAGCCCATGTGATGGTCGCCTTCCTCGGCTACTCCCTGTGGGTCACTCTGAAACACTTACTGAAGCGGCGCGTCCCCATTGCGCCGGCCCCCTCGGCCCAGCGGCGTAAACAATGCCGAGCCGCTCTCGCCGGCGAAAGCGCTGGCCCTGTTGTCTACGCTCGCTCTACAGCGCCGATATTGTGCTGCCCACCACCGACGGGCGCGAGATCCGGCTACGCCGCATGACCGAGCCGACTTCGGAACACCGTTCCCTCTTGCAACAACTGGGGATATCGCTGCCCAGTCCTTCCGATTTTCAAGCGAAATGTAGTGTAGACTCGGCGATCGCCTGAACTGATTCCAAAGCGGTTAACTGGTTTCTTGCTAATTCTGTGACGAACTTGGGTTAGCATCTGCCGCCCCTACGGGGCTGAACCGTCGGGACGCCGGCAACGAGGCAACACCAGGTAAACACGCCAGGGAAGGCCATCAGGAAAGCGCCATCCGAGACCCGTTCGCATCGCTCAGGGCAGGCGGAACCTGGCGAAACCCCGGCCTGCGGCGCCCGCGGCAAGCCGGGGCAGGCGGGGCGGGCGGCCGGCCTGTCACCCCACCGCGCTTAACTGCCCCATCGCGCGCAAGGACGGCGCGCGGCGGGGACCTGGCTGGCAGCCGGCGCTATGCCTGACTGCTTCACGAATTGTGAAGTATGCTGGAACGGTGCATATCGTTACCCGCAGGCACCTGAGCGAGGCGGCACGAGATTACCCGGATGCGGCAAACGAAATCGAAGCGTGGGTGAGCATCGTGGAAGCGGTCCGATGGCACAGTTTCGCGGAACTGAGGAGCATGTTCAAGGACGCCGATACTGTCGATGGCTATGTGGTGTTCAACATCCGGCGGAACCGGTACCGGCTTATCACCGCCGTCCACTACGCCAAGACACGGGATGGAAAACCAACGGAGGGGCACGTATATATCG
>JBEKOS010000535.1:0-3287 GCA_049521535.1 Terriglobales bacterium
CACTCTTTCTTTTCGCCGGACATGAACGCAACCGTGGTCGCTCACTTGGCCTGCCTGGCGAAAACCGTACTCAGGGTTCCACGCGCGCTTCGCTCCGCGCTAAAGTCTTTCGTGCCTCCGACACCTCAGGCACGGGGCGCGAGGGCTGTGCATCTTACGCTAGCCGCTCAGCCACCCGATCACGCGCAAGTTCGGCTCGTGCCGGGGACCCCGCGACCAATAGCGCGAGCGCCGGGGAACCGGGGGACGGGGAGATCTGGGGACAGCCCGGAACGGACTTTGGATGAGCGGCGGGCGGGACGCCGCAACTCCGGACTGAAGCCTGGGTCCCCCCCGAAAACCGCCAGCAGCAAATCTAACTGATCGCTAAGCGCCTATCGACTTGTTGACCCATTGCTCGACGCGATCAAGGGCCTTGCTCAGGTTCTCGATGGAATTGGCGATGCTGAAACGCAAGTAGCCTTCGCCAAATGCGCCAAACGCGGTCCCCGACAAGGCCGCGACGCCCGCCTGGTCCAGCAGCGCGTCCGCCAGTTTCTTCGATGGCCAGCCAGTCCTAGTGATGTTCGGGAACATATAGAACGCGCCCTTTGGCCGCAGGCAGCTAAAGCCCTGGATGCGATTGATGCGGTCGTAGAAGAAATCGCGCCGCCGCTTGAATTCGGCGTTCATCTTATCGACAGACGACTGATCGCCCTTGATGGCTTCAATGCCCGCAATCTGCGAAAAACTGGCGGTGCAGGAATTCGAATTGGTCATGAGGCGGGAGATTTGCGCGGCGAGGTCGGCGCGCATCACACCGTAACCCATGCGCCAGCCGGTCATGGCCCAGGTCTTGGAAAAACCGTCGAGAATGATGGTGCGGTCCTTAAAGCCGGGCACGGCAGAAATGGAGTACTCTTCGCCTTCGAATACCAGGCGGCTATAAATCTCATCGGAGAGCACCATGATATTGCGGTCGCCGATGGCGGCGGCGATGTCTTCGATGTCCTTGCGGGTGAGCACGCCACCAGTGGGGTTATGCGGGGAATTCAGGATGATCAGCTTAGTACGGTCACTAATGCGATGAGCCAGTTCGTTCACATCCAGGCGAAACTCCATGGATTCCCTAAGCTGGATGGGAACCGCCTTGCCGCCTACGTAGTTAATCATCGACTCATAAATGGGAAAGCCGGGATTCGGATAAATGACTTCGTCGCCTTCATCGATCAGCGCCAGGATGGTAAAGAAAATGATTGGTTTTCCGCCCGGTACCACGACGACTTCCTCTGCCGAGGTGGTGATGCCACGGCTGGAGGCAATCGATTCTGCGATGGTCTGCCGAAGCTCTGGAAGCCCCGCAGACGGGCCATAGTGGGTGTAGCCATGGTGCAGCGCGTCCACGGCGGCGGCGACGATGTTGGGGGGCGTATCGAAATCGGGCTCGCCGATCTCCAGGTGAATAATATCCTTGCCCTGGCGCTCGAGAGCCCGGGCTCTTACCAGCACTTCGAAAGCAGTTTCAGTGCCCAGCCGAGACATTCGGTCGGCCAGGCGCAATTCGGTCATGGTAGCGGTTGCCATAATTCTCCTCTCAACTAAAAGCGGAATTATACGTCACTGGAAATATTAGGGCTGTGATTTGAGCCCTCGACCGGGAGGGAAGCAGCAGGTCGGGCGACTGCTACGACCCACGGCAGGCCGGGGCAGGCAACCGGTGAGACAGCGGCGCGACCCAGCGCGCCTTGTTTTCGGAACCAATAGGACTCTTCCGCAGCAGACAAGCCCCATGCCTGACAACCGCTGCTGCATGTTCTAAAGGATAAGGGCGAATCAGCCAACTTCCGTGGGTGGTGAATCGAGAAGCGTTTGTATAGCTCTCAGCCGTCAGCGGTCAGCAATCAGCCAAAACCGTCTATTTGCAATCTTCGCGGGTTCATTCAGCGCTAAAGTCCGCACGGTCCTCATCCTGATTCACCGGACTGAAGTCCGGTACTTTCACCCCGACAACTCCGACACATTCCCAAGGCAGGTCGTGCCGGACTCACGCGGACGAGGTCATGAAACGACTCTCTAGGTAACTGCAGAATGCCGAGAGCTAACGGCTGACGGCTGATGGCTGGAAGCTGACTGCCATCCTACCAGCGACTCGAATATTTTCATGCCGTCCACGGAGCCCAAAACAGGTTCGCTGGCGCGCTCGGGATGAGGCATCATGCCGAGAACATTGCGGCCAGGGCTGGTAATGCCGGCAATGTTTTCCAACGAGCCGTTGGGGTTGGCTTCATCGGTGACCATTCCATCGGCGGTGACATAGCGAAACACGATCTGACGATTGCGCCGCAGCTCCGCCCGGGTGCTTTCATCGCAAAAATAGTTGCCATCCATGTGACCGATAGGAATCTGAAGCACCTCGCCGGCCCGGCAGGAGTGGGTGAACGGCGTCCCGGTTTCCTCGACTCGAATCCACACCGGCTTGCAAACGTAATGTAAGCACCGGTTGCGCATTAGGGCGCCGGGAAGCAAGCCGGCTTCGCAGAGAATCTGAAAGCCATTGCAGATGCCCAGCACCAGTCCGCCGGAGGCAGCAAATTTCCTGACCGACTCCATCACCGGCGAGAATCGTGCAATGGCCCCGGTGCGCAGGTAGTCGCCATAGGCAAATCCGCCGGGAACGACAATGACGTCGCAATTTTCCAAGTCATGCGATTCATGCCAGAGCATGACCGCCGGCTGGCGTGCGATCTCTTTTGCTGTCCAATAGGCATCGTGGTCGCAGTTTGATCCGGGAAAAATGATGACACCAAATTTCATGCCTTGAGTCTAGCATCTTCCAAGGCGCGGTCTGCTTCCGATATGCGGCCTGCGCTGCGGAACACGGCGCAGAGATATGGGGCACCATCCTCGTCCTGCGGCGGGCGCAAAAAAACAGGCAGTCCGCCGAAGCGGACTGCCTGCAAAGGACTGTTGTCAAGCAGTACTAGTTATGTACCTGAACGGCAATCGCGGTGGAACCGGTTACACCGGAACCGCCCGCGTCCGTGCCGGTAACAGTGACCTGGTACAGCACACCCTTCGAGGTGCCGCCGCAACCCGCCACGCTAAGCGTGAGCAGCAACAGCACGCCGGCCAGCAGCCACATCGCACGCCGCCGCACCGTCCGCGAGCCGGCCGGAATCAGCAGCAGGCCCGGCAGCATCAGGGCGAACATCCATACCCCGCCGCCGCGATGCAGACTGGCATTGCTGGATGTAGTGGCGATGGTCACGGTTGCACTTGCTCCCGAAGCGGTGACCGTTGCCGGCGAT